>JALWSJ010000301.1 GCA_026993705.1 Flavobacteriales bacterium | reverse complement strand
GTACTTTACCGTACGCTTACTTTTGGAGGGCAAAAGATATAGTGGATAGCCCGACCCTTACTTTTTTATAACTATGAAGCTAGAGCGTAATAGTTATAAAAAAGTAAGGGGAACGCCCTAAAAAAATAAAATGTAAGCAACCATTGATTTATTTAAACGTTGTGGAGGAAGATAATTATATTTAACGGTATAAAATTTGAATTTTATATCATTTGGATGTTCAAATAAGATTAGACTTTTGCAATTTATTTATATGAAAAAAATAGTTATTACATATTTATTTCTCTTTGCTGTTCTTTTGTCAGTTAAGGCTACCCATATAGTAGGAGGGGAGATTTCGTATGAACATATCGCAGGGAATCAATACAGAATAACTTTAAAAGTTTATAGAGATTGTTTAAATGGATTAGCTCCTTTTGATGATCCTGCTTCAGTAGGGATTTTTACTAGCGGTGGAAGTTTGGTTCAAGAAGTGTTGATTAGTTCTCCGACGATTACAAATTTACCTGTTGTAGTTACCAACCCCTGTTTACAAGTGCCTCCGGTAATTTGTACGGAAGAAGCAATATATCAGAAAGTGGTAACATTGTCGTCTATTCCTGCCGGTGGTTTAGATTTAGTTTATCAACGTTGTTGCAGAAATAGTATCATTCAGAATATAAATAATCCGCAAGATATGGGGAGTACATATATTACACATATTCCCGATTCACAATTGGCTGTTAATAATACCAGTGCTCATTTTATTAATGTCCCTCCTTTAGTTCTTTGTAATGGAGATAACTTTGTTTTTGACCATTCGGCTTATGATGCCGATGGCGATGTATTGGTCTATGAAATGTGTACACCTTTTCATGGTGCTAATTCAAGCAATCCTATGCCTCAACCTCCCAATGGTGGTCCCTATACGAACATATCTTGGTCGTCCGGTTATGGTGTGAATAATCAAATTAACGGAACGCAGAACTTACAGATTAATCCTAATACAGGTGAATTGACCTGTACACCCACAACGAATGGCGTTTATGTAGTGGGAATTTGTGTAAAAGAATATAGAAACGGACAGTTGATAAATACGACATTAAGGGATTTTCAGTTTACGGTAGTAACATGTTCGTCAACGGTTATCTCTGCCGTTCCCAGTCAAACGGTTTTATGTGATGGTTATACAATGGAGTTTCAAAACAATAGCGTAAACGGGACGTTTTGGTTTTGGGATTTTGGTGTTCCGGGTATTGATAGTGATACCTCTACACTTGAAGCACCTACCTATACTTATCCTGATACGGGGAATTATGAAGTAATGTTGATAGCAAATCCCGGTTGGCCTTGTGCTGATACATCTACGGCAGTTTATAATGTTCAGTATCCGATTCAAGGAAGTATTGATTCCGCTACGGGACAGTGTTTTGATGGGAATAGCTTTGATTTTTCGATTAATGGTAATTTTACCAATAGAGCAACATTTAATTGGGATTTTGGAGGAGCTTCAACTCCGGTGGCTTCGGTTGTTCAAAATCCTGCTGGTGTAGTCTATACAAACGCCGGTACATTTACCGTAACTTCAACCGTAAACGATAGGGGATGTAGTCGAGATTTTACCCAACAAGTAGATGTCTATTCGATGCCGAATTTATCAATAGAAGATGTAACTAATTGTAGTGGACTAACAGTAACAGCTGTGAATAATTCACAAAACACAGCTTATTATCATTGGGATTTTGGAGATGCTTTAATTACTTCAGATACATCGAATGTGGCAACGCCAAGTTATACTTACGATTCCGAAGGAGTATATACAGTTGAACTCATCGGTAGAACCGATCGTTGTGCTGATACGACAACAGCTGAGTATATAGTAAAATTACCGATGAATTTATCCATCTCCACTCCACAACCCATTCAATGTAAAACGGGAAATTTATATGATTTTATGTTGTCGGGACATTATTCAAATTCAGCAACGTTTAATTGGTCGTTTGGTAGTTCAACGATAGGTGGAAATACAGCTGATGAAAATCCTGTAGGTATTCAGTACACCATTGGTGGAGTCCATTTTATTTCGGTAACGGTAATAGATGAGGGTTGTCAATCAGATACAACGATAGAAATTAATGTAATAAATGAACCAATTGCTTCTTTCGTATCAATAGATACTTGTGCTTCCTTAACGATTGATGCAGTAAATAACTCATTTAATGCAACTTCGTACCATTGGGATTTTGGTGTCTTATCCTCAAGTTCCGATACCGCTAATGTAGAAAATCCTCAATTCACATATCCAACCAGCGACACTTATGATGTAACTTTGATAGCTTATAATGATTATTGTGCAGATACGGCTTATGGAACGTTTAAGGTAAAAGCACCTATCCAACCTAGTTTTACCTTCAATCTAAATCCACAATGTATTACCACCAATTCGTTTGATTTTATACTGTCCGGAGATTATACAGCAGGTGCTGGTTTTGATTGGGATTTTGGAGGGTCTTCATTACCTCTTAATTCAACGGTCGAAAATCCGACAGGAGTAGTGTATTCTACTCCCGGTAACTATGTTGTTCAAGTAATTGTAACAGATGAAGGATGTGAAGAGGTGTTTTCAGATACTGCAAAAGTCTTTCCTTCTCCGGATATAGAATTTACGATATCCGATACCGTGGGATGTATGCCTCTTGAAGTTCAATTTACAAACACTTCGATAGCGTGGGGAGATGTTGATTATACGTGGGATTTTGGCGATGGAATAACTTCTACGGAAGAAAACCCCAAACATACGTATTGGAATGATGGATTATACGATGTCAAATTCAGTTTAACAACCAATCAGGGATGTTTGGAAACGCTAAACTTAACTAACTTTGAAGCCATTACCGTTTACCCGCGTCCCATTGCTGGATTTTCAGTAACGCCACAAGAGCTGACCGTTTTTTACCCCGATGTAGAAATTTCCGATTTATCATCAGGAAACATAACTACGCAATATTATACAATAGAAGGAAATATTATTAATGGAGATAATTTGACCTACACAACGCAAGGAATGGGAGAAATAGACATATTGCAAACGGTAATCAATTCATTTGGATGTGAGGATACAGCTTTGCATACTATTTATGTAGAGCCAACCAGTCAGTTGTACATCCCCAATTCGTTCACACCTAATGGAGATGGGACAAACGATGTGTTCCTACCGAAAGCTTTAGGGATAGATAATTACCACTTATATGTTTTTGACCGATGGGGCAATATTGCTTTTGAAACCACAGATATAAACAAAGGCTGGGATGGAATGCGAAAAGGAAAAAAAGCACCTCAAGATGTTTATATTTGGAAAGTAACTTACAGAGATTATAAGAAACAACCCATAGAAAAATTAGGTCATATAACCTTGTACCGTTAGCATACAAGTTAGGGCGTTCCCATTACGGCATAAAAAAGCAGTTTCGTTGCACTCCACTACTTTTTAACGCCGTAAAGGTCGGGCTATCACTACTCACTCTTTTGTGTTGCATAAGTGCAACAACACAAAAGGAGTTCAAACACGCCGTTCTATCCCTAACGTGTGTAAAAAGAGCGGTAAGGAAATGAGTTTTAGTTTCTTTAGACGATAAAAAAAATCTTTGCATAGCACCCGCTATGGAAAATAATTTTGAAGAAGGATAAAGGACGCTTTATAAAGCTCATCAATATTTAAATGGTATGAGTGCGTATAAAATGGAGTTCAGTGTTCTTAGGTAAGCGTACGGTAAAGTACATGTTATTCGTTATTGAGTTCTTTCCAATTTTGAGGAAATAACTCAAATAATTTATTTGCTTTATGTTCTGGAATACGGTTCAATACATCAAGTAGCCATTTATAA
>JALWSJ010000300.1 GCA_026993705.1 Flavobacteriales bacterium | reverse complement strand
AAGAATAGTAAGGGTTGTAATATGGATTATAAGGATTATTGTAATAAGAATTTCCTCCATAGCCATTATAACCATAATAAGAACTTCCATAACATCCCGAACAATTAGGATAAGCAGGATTGTAACCATATCCCCCCGGTTGCCCCCAGTTTTGATAATAATAACTTCCCCAACCTATGTTGTTATAATTCCAATAATTGTTATTATACGAAGAACTCAAACCATAACCATAAGGATTATACATTCCTCCTCCCGTATTCCAAAAAGTAGAACCAAAAGCACCACCTAAACCAATTTTATTGTTTTTCGATGGTTTATTCTTTTTATCATAATAATCATCAGCATAAACATCTTTATAATTCGGATCGTAATAATCGTCCTCCCCTTTTTTTACATCTTTTTCATCCAAATTCGCTACAAATACATTTTTTTCATCCGTATAAACATCATCATCATACGCCAAATTCATAGACGAGGAACAAGAATGAAGTAACGGCAACAACCCTAATAATCCGATATAATAATAGTAACTTTTCATAATCTCAAAGTATTAACACAGTAAAAATAAACAAAAGAAGCCGATTCAACCAACAAATGGAAAACAAATTATCAACCATCTGCCTATTTTACACAACTTCAACGTAAAACCACAATAAAAAATTACATACAAATATTAATTTATTAACTTTGCAACTTTACATTGAAAAACACACAATAATCATACCATAATATGGCAAAAGGATTACCAAAAAGAAGCGAAGATTTTTCGGGATGGTACAACGAATTAGTTAACAAAGCAGATCTTGCTGAACACTCCGACGTAAGAGGCTGTATGGTCATTAAACCCTACGGCTTTGCTATTTGGGAAAATATGAAAGCAGTTCTTGATGCAAAGTTTAAACAAACAGGACATCAAAATGCTTATTTCCCCCTATTTATTCCAAAATCATACCTAAGTAAAGAGGCTGCTCACGTAGAAGGTTTTGCTAAAGAATGTGCCGTAGTAACGCACTATCGACTAAAAACAGGAGAAGATGGAAAAAGCGTTGTCGTTGATCCTGAAGCCAAACTTGAAGAAGAATTAATCGTTCGACCAACTTCCGAAACCATCATTTGGAACTCGTATAAAAAATGGATTCAATCGTACAGAGATTTACCTCTTATGATTAACCAATGGGCAAACGTAGTTCGTTGGGAAATGCGTACTCGTCTTTTTCTAAGAACCGCTGAATTTCTTTGGCAAGAAGGACACACAGCTCACGCCACAGAGCAAGAAGCCGTACAAGAAGCAGAAAAAATGCTCGAAGTGTACGCAGATTTTACCGAACAATATATGGCAATGCCCGTCGTAAAAGGTTGGAAAACCGAAAGCGAACGTTTTGCCGGTGCAAATGAAACTTACTGTATCGAAGCTCTAATGCAAGACGGAAAAGCTCTCCAAGCAGGAACTTCGCACTTTTTAGGGCAAAATTTTGCTAAAGCTTTTGATGTCAAATTTTCTGACGCCAACGGAAAACAAGAATATGTTTGGGCAACTTCGTGGGGTGTTTCTACTCGTTTAATGGGAGCATTAATCCTAACCCACAGCGATGATTTAGGCTTAGTTTTACCTCCTAAACTAGCTCCGATTCACGTTGCCATTGTACCTATTTATAAGGGAGAAGAACAACTGAATAGCATCCGAAAAGTAGCCCTAAAATTACAAGAGGAATTAGCACAGCACAACATCATCGTTAAATTTGATGACGACCAACAACGCAAACCGGGTTGGAAATTCGCCGAATACGAAATGAAAGGAGTGCCGGTACGTGTAGCCATCGGTCCAAGAGATATGGAAAACGGCACGGCAGAAGTAGCCCGTAGAGATACATTACATAAAGAAAGCTATCCTCAAGAGGAACTTGCCGGCAAGATTAAAGCTCTATTAGATGAAATTCAAGAAAATCTTTTAAATAAAGCCCAAACTTTCCAAACAGAAAATACAACAACAGTCGAAAATTGGGAAGAATTTAAAAACGCATTAGAAAATAAAGGAGGTTTTATCCTAGCACATTGGGATGGAACAGCCGAAACAGAAGAAAAAATAAAAGAAGAAACAAAAGCAACCATAAGATGTATTCCTTACGACAGCGTTGAGGAAGCAGGGAAATGTGTTTACACGGGAAAACCGTCCAAACGAAGAGTCCTTTTTGCTAAGGCATATTAGTAGGGCGTTCCCCTACTTTGCAAAAACAACATATCGCTAACGCGAAACGTTGTTTTTACAAAGTAGGGTCGGGCTATCCACTATATCTTTTGGGTTGCATAAACGCAACAACCCAAAAGGATGCCGTTCCTATCCCTAACGCAAGTGGAATGAGTGCATAGAAAGTGAATTTTAGTTTCTTTAGACCATGAAGAAAATTTTTGGATAGCCGAGTTTTGGAAAAATTTTATGTTTCAATAGAAAAAAAAGTAGAATAAAAATAAACAACAAACCAATGAATAACGAAAAAGTAAGAGTACGATTTGCACCCAGTCCGACAGGACCATTACATATAGGAGGTGTACGAACCGCATTGTACAACTATTTATTTGCAAAAAAACACAACGGAGATTTTCTACTTAGAATAGAAGACACCGATCAAACAAGATTAGTACCCGGAGCAGAGGAATATATATTGGAATCCTTAAAATGGTGTGGTATTTCACCCAACGAAGGACAAGGCATCGGTGGTGAATACGGACCTTACAAACAATCAGAAAGAAAAGATGCAGGCATTTATAAAGACTACGCTTTTCAACTCGTAAAAGACGGTTATGCTTACTACGCTTTTGATACGGCTGATGAATTGAACGAGATGAGAGAACTTGCAAAAAAAGCAAAGATGCCCAATTGGCAATACAATAGTATCACTCGAAGTTCAATGAAAAACTCACTAAGTCTTTCAGCTGACGAAGTACAAAAAAGACTAGACAACGGCAACCCTTACACCTTACGATTAAAAATGCCGAGAAACGAAGAAGTTCGCTTTCACGACGAAATCAGAGGGTGGGTTATCGTAAACACCAATAATATGGACGATAAAGTCATCTACAAATCAGATGGTATGCCAACTTACCACCTAGCCAATATTATAGATGACCACTTAATGAAAATCACACACGTGATACGAGGTGAAGAATGGTTGCCTTCTGCCCCACTTCACGTTCTATTATATCGTTATTTAGGATGGGAAGATACGATGCCTAAATTTGCACACTTACCGCTTATTCTTAAACCTGATGGTCATGGAAAATTAAGTAAAAGAGATGGAGACCGCTTAGGTTTTCCGGTATTTCCTTTGGAATGGCACGACCCTAAATCAAACGAAATATCATCAGGATATAGAGAAAAAGGCTATTTACCTGAAGCTTTTATTAATATGTTGGCGTTTTTAGGGTGGAATCCGGGTACATCACAAGAAATTTTCTCTATGGATGAATTAGTTCAAGCTTTCACACTTGAACGCGTTGGTAAAAGTGGTTCAACATTCGATCCTGAAAAAACAAAGTGGTTTAATCAACAATATCTAAGAGCAAAATCAGGAGAAGAGTTAGCCGAACTCTTACAACCAATTTTGGAACAAGAAGGAATTACGGCAGACAAAGGATACAGCACCAAAGTCTGTGAATTAATGAAAGAACGAGCTACTTTTATCAAAGACCTGTTAGAAGAAGGTAGATATTTCTTTGAAGATATAAAAGAATACGATGCCAAAACCCTCAAGAAAAAATGGAAAGAAGACACGCCGGAAATTATGCGTGAACTACTGTCAAGGCTAAAAGAAATTGACGAATTTACAACAGAAAATATCGAACAAAAATTTTCTGCCTTTTTGGAAGATAAAGAATTTGGATTCGGTAAAGTTGGTCCCGGTTTTAGATTATTGGTTACGGGTAAAGGTATGGGACCTTCAATGTTTGAGATTTGTGCCGTACTCGGAAAAGATAAGGTGGTTGAAAGAATGGAAAACGGAATCGAAAAGGTAAATAGTTTAAAAGAAGAATTAAAACAAAAGCAGTAAAATGATTTCAGTAAATAACGTATCGTTACAATACGGAAAAAGAGTATTATTTGACGAAGTAAACATAAAATTTACCGATGGTAATTGCTACGGAGTTATCGGAGCAAACGGAGCAGGAAAATCAACTTTCCTAAAAATATTAGCCGGTGATATTGACCCAACTTCGGGATTCGTAAAATTAGAAGAAGGGAAAAGAATGGCGGTACTTCGTCAAAATCACTTTGAGTTTGACGATGAAACAGTTTTAAATACAGTTTTAAGAGGACACTCAAAACTGTGGGACATCATGCAAGAAAAAGATGCTCTTTATATGAAAGAGGATTTTTCTGAAGAAGATGGAATAAAAGCATCGGAGTTAGAAGCAGAATTTGCTGAAATGGATGGTTGGAATGCCGAATCGGATGCAGCCAATTTATTGAGTGGTTTGGGCATAGGAGAAGATATGCACCAACGATTAATGAAAGATTTAAGCGGTAACGAAAAAGTAAGGGTTTTATTAGCTCAAGCACTTTTTGGTAACCCCGATTTATTAATCTTAGATGAGCCGACAAATGACTTGGATATTAACACGATTTCTTGGTTGGAAGATTTTTTATTAGATTTTAAAAATACTGTTATCGTTGTTTCGCACGATAGGCACTTTTTAGATACAGTATGTACACATATTGCTGATATTGATTACGGAAAAATAAAAATATATACAGGTAATTATACCTTTTGGTATGAGAGTAGTCAATTAGCTTTGAAACAAAGACAAATGGCGAATAAAAAAGCCGAAGACAAAAAGAAAGAATTGCAAGAGTTTATCGCTCGTTTTAGTGCAAACGCTGCAAAGTCTAAACAAGCAAGTAGCCGTAAAAAATTATTGGAGAAAATTAATGTAGATGATATTCAAGCGTCAACAAGAAGGTATCCTGCTATTATATTTGACCAAGAAAGAGAGGCGGGAAATCAAATATTACATGCTAATAATTTAAGTAAAAAACACGAAGGAGAATATTTATTTAAAGATTTTAGCATCAATGTAACTAAAGGCGACAAAATAGCTTTCATTAGTGATAATGGAATGGCTACTACCGCTTTATTTGAAATATTAGCCGGAGAAGCAGAACCCGATTCCGGTGATTTTCACTTTGGGCAAACGATTACTACAGCTTATTTACCTAATGAAAACGACAAATATTTTCAAAGTGATTATTCTTTGATAGATTGGTTACGTCAATTTTCGGAAGAAAAAGATGAAGTATATATCCGTGGATTTTTGGGTAAAATGTTGTTTTCCGGTGAAGAGAGCATGAAACAATGTAACGTCCTTTCGGGAGGAGAAAAAGTGCGTTGTATGATTTCACGAATGATGTTACGAAAAGCCAATTTATTGATTTTAGATGAACCAACCAACCACTTGGATTTGGAATCTATTACGGCTTTTAACAATGCTTTGATAAAATTCCCGGGAACTGTTTTATTCACTTCTCATGACCACGAATTTACTCAAACGGTAGCCAACAGAGTTGTAGAATTAACACCTAACGGTTGTATCGACAAGGCTTGTACTTATGATGAGTTTTTAAGTGACCCGAAAGTAAAAGCTCAAAAAGAAGAGTTGATGTCGGTTAAGTGATTTTTGTATTTAGAACACTAATTTTTTCAACTGTTCGCGTTAGGGATAGAAACGGCATCCTTTTGCCCTCCCTCCTTTTGGAGGGCAAAAGATATAGTGGATAGCCCGACCTACCAAACAAAAAAGAGCGTTCCCCGCAAGGGAATGCTCTTTTTTGTTTGGTGGGGAACGCCCAATATATGACAAAAATCCATTCTTTTATCGTTTAGATTGTCATTGTGTCAGTTTTGTTGTATTGGCACATCATTTGACTTTGCGGAAGTGAATTAAAATAAACAATCAGAAAAATGAAAAAAGGAACAATTAATATTCAAACAGAGAACATTTTCCCTATTATTAAAAAGTTTTTGTATTCGGATACGGAGATTTTTGTGAGGGAATTGGTTTCTAATGCGGTAGATGCTACCCAAAAGTTAAAAACGTTGGTTTCAACTGGAGAATTCAAGGGAGAATTGGATAATCTTAGGGTTGAAGTAATTTTAGATAAGGAAAACAAGACCATAACGTTTAGGGATTATGGTGTGGGAATGACGGAGGAAGAGGTGCAAAAATACATTAATGAAATTGCTTTTTCGGGGGCGACTGAATTTGTTGAGAAATATAAAGATAAAGACCCGAATACGATTATTGGACATTTTGGACTTGGTTTTTACTCTTCATTTATGGTTTCGGATAAGGTGCAAATTAAGACTTTATCGTACAAAGATGGAGCTAAACCTGTTTTATGGGAGTCTGATGGTAGTCCGGAATATACGATAACGGAAACAGAAAAAGAAAACAGAGGAACAGATGTAATTTTATATGTTTCTGAGGATTCTAAGGAATATTTGGAAGAGGCTCGATTGAATGAAGTGTTGACTAAATATTGTAAATTCTTGCCGGTGGAAATTGTGTTTGGTGAAAGAACCGAATATGTTGATGACCCATCGGGTGAGAAAGACGAGAACGGTAACATTAAAAAGATTGAGAAAAAAGTTCCTAACGTTATTAATAATACGCACCCTGCGTGGATTAAAAAACCTTCGGAACTGACGGATGAAGATTATATTAACTTCTATCATGAGTTGTATCCATTTAGTGATGAGCCGTTATTTTACATTCACTTGAATGTTGATTACCCGTTCCATTTGACCGGTATTTTGTATTTCCCAAAATTGAAAAACAATGTGGAGGTACAAAAGAATAAAATTCAGTTGTATAGCAACCAAGTATTTATTACTGACCAAGTGGATAATATTGTGCCTGAATTTTTAACTCTACTTCATGGTGTGATTGATTCGCCAGATATTCCGTTGAATGTTTCGCGTTCTTACTTGCAAAGCGATAGTAATGTAAGAAAAATTAGTTCTTACATTACGAAAAAAGTGGCGGACAAATTGGCTCAAATGTTCAAAAATGACCGTGAGGATTTTGAAAAGAAATGGGACGATATTAAAATCTTTATCCAATACGGTATTCTTTCGGACAATAAATTTGAGGAAAAGGCTATCAAATTCTTACTATTGAAAGATACCGATGGTAAATACTATACTGTTGATGAGTACAAAGAAAAAGTAAAAGATGCTCAAACAGATAAAAACGGTAAATTGGTATTCTTATATACACACGATGCCGAAGAACATCATCCTTTGATTGAAGATGCTAAGGCTAAAGGATATAGCGTTCTTGTTATGGACAGTCCTTTGGATAGTCATTTAATCACTAAATTAGAGCAAAAACTTGAGGTTAGCTTTGCTCGATTGGATGCGGATACCTTGGATAAATTAATTGCTAAGGAGGAGGAGATGCCTTCTAAATTAAGCGATGAAGAGAAAGAAAAAGTAAAACCTGTTTTTGAAGCATCGATTGATAAAAACAAATTTACTGTTCAGTTTGAGAATCTGAGCGAAACAGACAAGCCAGTGTCTGTTACGCAAAGTGAGTTTGTAAGACGAATGAAAGAGCAACAAGCACTCGGTGGAGGTATGCAAATGTTTGGTGATTTCCCTGAGATGTATAATTTGGTAGTTAATGCCAATCATCCGTTAATTTCTAAAATCTTAGAAGAAAAGGATGAAAAGAAAAAGGAAAGTTTGGCGAAACAAGCTGTAGATTTGGCTTTGTTGGCTAACGGAATGTTAAAAGGTAAAAAACTTTCGGATTTCATCAATAGAAGTTTAACGATGATTGATTAATTTTCTGAAAATTATATCTACCGTACTAAAAAAGCTCAACCGTGTTTCGGTTGGGCTTTTTTATTACATTAATACCCCCAACGCTTACTGGAAGCATCATAAAAATCGAAACCTATTTTAAATCTAAATCTAGCTTTATCCAAATTATTATCTGCTGTTACAAAATATCCACCCAAACGTAAAGGTTGATATTCTCCAAAAAGACGAACATTAAAGACTCTTTCTAAGCCCCCGAACGCCTCGAAATGAGCAAAGTTTATATCTCTTATCAATAATGTTCCTGCTCCTCCGACTAACTGTAATCTTAATTTATTAATTAAGGGTACTTTGTTTAAAATAGCTCCTTCAAAGTGATGAATATAGTTGGCTTGGAAATATTCATTTCTTGTATCAAATTTATACCCCAACAACTGAAATGAGTTAAGAGGATTGGCAAATAAACCAGCGTCTGAACCTCTAAAATATTTATGTTCCAACACTCTTAGACTTTCTTTACGTGTAAAAGTTCCCGTACTTACTTTCCAAGAAAAATATCCCAAAACAGGAAGACGGACAAAATCTTCCACACTAAACTCAAGGTACTCGAAATCAACTTCACTGCCGAACAAATTCGGCAATCCTTTTCTGAATTTCAGTCCTAAGGTGGGATACTTTGTGGATATTACTATTTTCTTATTTTTTTTGATGTAATATTTTTGTTTAAAACGATATTTTAGGGCTAAATCTATTTCTGTTTTTCTGTAATCTGGAAATTCGACGGGGGTATTTAATTTGTTTATTACCGTTGCTTCGGCAGTATCTTTAGCTAAACTTGAAAAATCCATTAGTTGAAGTCCCGCAATAGAAAATTGGTGTTGTACGGAAAATGTCAGTTCGGCATACAATCCATTAAAAACCTCCATACGTTGTGCGATACTAAAATTTTTGGTTCGTGCATAATTACTTCGACTGAACAGAGCCGTATAAGAAGAACTAGAATTAATCAATTCGTAATAATCTCCTAAGCGAATAAATGTTCGCAATGATTTTATCGGCACGTAGGTTAACCCCACTCCTATTTTTCCTTTGACGTCTTTGTTTCTAAAGCCGTAATCAATTTGACCTTGTGTTTCTAACAGATTTCCATTTTTAAATTCTTTGTTGTAATATCCACCTAATCTATGTCTGTATCCTCCGACACCTAAGGGGACAATTTGATTGATTAATCCGTGTATTCTAAACTCTGTTCCTTTAAAGCTGTTTTTATGACCTATTCCCGTTAATAAAAAACTCCACACATTTATTTTATTAAAGGCTGAATCGATTTTCATTAAGTATTCGGGGCTGGTATATAGTGCTACCAAACTATCATACTCACTAATAAATTCCAATTCGTTTTCCTTTAATATCAGCGGACGTTTATCCTCCCAAAAATCATCTTCTTTATCAAAAGCATCAACAGCAAATTCTTTTATTTCATTTCCAAATGTTTTTTTGTCAAATGCAGGATTAAAATCATATTCAGAGAAATGAACACGAACATTACCTTTTAGTAGTTTTTTTCCGCTTTTTAAGGTATAGAACAATTCCCTCCGAATTGGCACATAACGCGAAGAATCATAAGACGTATAGTTTTGAATAATTTTAAAATTAGAGCAGAAATAAAGAGCTTTTTCATTCACACTTAAATCAACTGACCTGAGGGAAAAAGTAGTGTCCTCTATAAATAATGAACCATAAAATAAAGGTTCATTTTCATATCGTGGGATAACTTCTATTTGAAGTATATTTTTTCCGTCCTCGATGAAATTTCCTTTGTAATCAAATCGATAACTTAAATTACTACCTTCAGCTAAAGGCGAAACAAACGGTTTAGCGTTAATCGCCGGATAACTGATTTTATTTCTATAAAAATTAAAATCGGAATTTAGTACACTTATGTAAAGTAAATTCGGATTCCCCCTCTCTCCTATCTCTTCTGTTATTTCCTCTTCTCCTATATCAACACCAATGGTTATAGATTGAGAAACTGGATTTTTAACTTCTGCATAATCATGTGTTGCTTCTACGTATTCTTTATATTGGTTGGGAGCTTTAAAGTAAATGGTAGAGAATGTTTCTATTAGGTTTAGTTTTTCCTTTTTTAGCCGTTCCTCCAATAATTCTTCGGGAGTATGCTCTACGGTTAGACTATCTATTTTTGTTTTAACGGTTGATTCAGCGTCCAATGAAGCTTTAAGATAGGTTTCACACTTATATTTTTCTACAGCTATTAAATAGGTTTTTCTACGCTCACGAACTTTTTTCATGATGTACTTTGCCCTATCTCTTGTTTTTGCTACAATTTCAACACCTCCTAAAACAGCCACATCTTCCTCTAAGCTTACGTTAAGCAAAACAACATCCGAAGAACGTTCAAGTTTAATCTGTTTTTCTATGGCTTTGTATCCAACAAAACTGTAAACAATTGTAAACTCTCCTTTTTGCAACTCCAAAAAATATTCTCCTTCAATATTGGTGGTTGTTCCGTAGGTTGTATTCTTTAGATAAACATTCGCAAAAGGAAGAGGATTACCTTGGGTATCAAGCACCTTACCTTTTAAAACTCCGGCGAAAGAACAAGAAAAAAAAGAGAAAAGAAAAAAAAGAAGTAATATTAATCTCATTTAAACATTTTTGAAAGTAAGACGAACAAAATCTGCTTTTGTTACATTGATATTGATATTAATATTACTTCTTACGATAAATCTATTCATAGATAGGTTCAAATACAGAAGGATTATCTTCGTGCATGATTTGATAAACTGCATCAAAGATATCGTCCACACTTGGTTTTGAGAAATAATCTCCGTCTGAACTGTAAGCCGGACGATGAGCTTTGGCTGTTAATGTTTTAGGCTGAGCATCCAAGTAGTAATAACCTCCTTGATTTTGCAATACTTGTTGCATCATATATGCTGTTGCTCCTCCTTCAAAATCCTCATCTATAAAGATGATTTTATTCGTTTTCTTTAAGGATTCTACAATCTTATGTTCTATATCAAACGGAATTAATGTTTGCACGTCAATCAACTCTACGGAAATACCTACTTCTTGTAGTTGTTTTGCTGCTACTTCGCATAAATTAAAAGTAGAACCATAACTCACAACCGTAACGTCCGTGCCTTCTATAACAATTTCAGGGATTCCGAGAGGTGTTTTGAATTGCGTCAAATTCTCCGGCATTAATTCTTTAGTTCTGTAACCATTCAAGCACTCGATAACTAAAGCGGGGTCATCACCTTCTAAAAGCGTATTATAAAAACCTGCGGCTTTTGTCATATTTCTAGGAACACAAACGTGAACGCCTTTTACCAAATTAATAATCCCTGCCATTGGCGACCCGGCGTGCCAAACTCCCTCTAATCTATGCCCTCTAGTTCGAACGATTAACGGTGCTTTTTGTCCTCCTTTAGTTCGCCATTGTACCGTTGCTAAATCATCACTAATGACTTGCAATCCATATAAAAGATAATCTAAATATTGAATTTCAGCAATCGGTCTGAGTCCTCTCATTGCCATACCGATGCCTTGACCGATGATAGTTGCTTCTCTAATTCCCGTATCAGACACTCGCAGTTCTCCAAATTGTTCTTGAATACCTTCCATAGATTGATTAACTCCACCTATTTTTCCGGTATCTTCTCCAAAAGTTACCAACTCCGGATATTTTTCAAATAGACCTCTGAAATTTTCTCTCAAAATAATTCGACCATCCACTTTTTGAGGATTATCTCCATAATCAACATCGACTTCGTTTATCAAAAGAGGTGATTTTTCAGATTCGGAATATAAATGAGAACTGTATTTGTCTTTCGCTTCTTCAATTTTTTTGTTGTACCAATTAATCAAAGTAGTTTTTGCTACCGTTTGTTCACCACGAACCAATCGAAGAGCTTTTCTAACCGCACCTAATATGTCGCGACGAATAGGATCCATCGTTTTTTCTAAATCAGTTTTTATCTTGGTGATAAAAACTTTTTGTTTGCTCTCGTCTGCTAGTTTTTGTAACAGCATCAAGGCTTCATCTCTATCTTTTTTAATCTCAGCTAAAAAATTTGACCAAGCTAACTTTTGTTGTTTTCTTACTTCTTTTTTAGCCTCTTTTCTAATATTGTCCAACTCTTCTTCGGTAGCAAGTGGCTTACCTGCAAAATTATCGGAACTTAACATCCACTTTTTCATTTGGGCGATACAATCGTATTCTTCCGCCCAAGCTAATTGCTCCGGTGTTTTATAACGTTCGTGAGAACCTGATGTAGAATGCCCCTGTGGTTGAGTTACTTCTTGAACATGAACAAATGAAGGTATATGTTCTTTTCTGGTTTTGGCAACCGCTTCTGCATACGTTTTTACCAAGGCAGGATAATCCCACCCCTTTACTTTATAAATATCATAACCGTTGGAATCTTTTGTTCGTTGAAAACCTGCTAAAGCTTCCGATATACTGTCTTTTGTGGTTTGGTATTTTCTTGCTACGGAAATTCCCCAACCGTCATCCCAAACTGACATTACCATGGGAACACTCAATACTCCTCCTGCGTTAATGGTTTCCCAAAAAGGACCTTCGGATGTACTCGCGTCTCCTATTGTACCAAAAGCGACCTCATTTCCGTTATTTGAAAACTTATTATAATCTTTTAGTTTAGGATTATTTCTATAATGTTTTGATGCCAAAGCCAAGCCTAATAATCTAGGCATCTGCCCGGCTGTTGGAGAAATATCGGCACTTGAATTTTTTTGTTTCATCAAGTCTTTCCACTCTCCGTTTTCTTCTAAATTTCTTGTAGCAAAGTGCCCGCCCATTTGACGACCTCCTGAACTTGGTTCTTCTTTAATATCCGTATGTGCATATAATCCGGCAAAATATTGTTGAACGTTTAACGCTCCTATTGCCATCATCAATGTCTGGTCGCGGTAGTATCCTGAACGAAAATCTCCATCTTTAAATTGTTTAGCTAAAGCGATTTGAGCTACCTCTTTACCATCTCCGAAAATACCGAATTTTGCTTTTCCGGTCAGGACTTCTCTTCTTCCCAACAAAGAGGCTTCTCTACTGATACAAGCTAAAGTGTAATCTTCTATTACTTCTTTTCTAAAGGCTTCAAACTCTATTTCTTTTGCTTTTTCGCTCATGGTTCTACTGTATTTTTCGTTCCCGCGAATATACTTTTTTTTGATGAAATAGCAGTCAAGTTTCAGGTAATATTTTTTCATCATCTAAAGAAACTAAAATTCACTTTCTTTGCTCTCATTCCACTTGCGTTAGGGATAGAAGTGGCATCCTTTTGTGTTGTTGCATATATGCAACACAAAAGATATAACGGATAGCCCGACCATTACGGCGTTGAAATATTGTGTAGTGTGAACGAAACAATATTTTTATGCCGTAATGGGAACGCCCTACTTATTTACTGCGTCGTATAACCACTGCATTATTCGTGTTCTTACGCTTGTGGATATTATTTTACGATTATTGGCATCGGGATATACGCGGTTGGATAAGAATACGTAAACTAATCCGTTTTTGGGGTCTGCCCAAGTTAAGGTACCGGTAAATCCTGAGTGTCCGAAACTTTCGTTTGAGGCACAAAGACTGCAAGTAGGCCCACTACCGCCTTCTCTTACGGGCTTGTCAAAACCTATTCCTCTGCGGTTTCCGTTGGTTACATAATAAGGTGAAGATGTGTATTTTTTGACTACGGAAGAATCTAAATAACGTTCTCCTCCGTAAGTTCCGTATTGCATAATCATTTGCATAATGACAGCCAAATCGTTGGCATTGGAAAATAACCCGGCGTGTCCGCAAACTCCTCCCAACATAGCGGCTCCTTGGTCGTGTACATCTCCGTGAATCAATTGATTTCTAAAATAGGTGTCGTATTCGGTGGGTACTATTCTGTCCAATTGAAATTTTTCTCTTGGTTTGTATGCTGTATTTTGCAATCCTAACGGGGTATAAAAAGTTTGGTCAACATAATTATCTTGTGTCGTTTGCGTTGTTCTTCTGATAATTTCGTTGATAAAGTAATAGCCCAAATCGCTGTATTTGTATTTTTTGACCGGTGAAACGGGTTTTCTTAAAATTCGATTGAAAATAGTATCTCTCAGACTTGGTTTGGCGTACAACTTCTCTGCTACACGGACTTGATATTCATCATTTTTTGTCGTGCTGTAATACTGAGGTAAAGGCTTTTTGTTTTTTACGGTTCGAATGTAAAAAGGAATCCAAGGTACTAATCCTGCTTGATGGGTTAACATTTCTTTTAGTTTTAGCGGAGAATAGTTGGTGCTATCAACCATATCGGGAAGGTAGTAACCCAAAGTTGAATCACAATTAAATTTTTGTTCGGACTCCAATCGCATTAAAGAGAGTGTGGAACTTGCTATTTTGGTAATGGAAGCCAAATCGTAAATGTCTGAATTTACCACTTCTCTATCTCCCTCGTAAGTATGTTTTCCAAAAGATTTTTGATAAAAAACTTGTCCGCCTTTTGCGGCAAAGACCTGACAACCGGGAAATACAGAATCAGCAATACATTTTTCTACCAAGGAGTCTATTTTATTTAGATAGGCTTCATTCAACCCCAATTCTTGTGGAGATGAATAGTAAAAACGTGTTTGCTCTCGGGTTATAATACCGGAATTTACAGGGTATTGTTTTGATGCTGTTACGGATAATTTTCCTTTTGCCGGTATTCCGCCAAAGATTAATTGCCCGCTTAAATCTTCTGCTATCGGGTGCTCTTCGTAGCTCATCAGAAGTGCTTCAACTTGATTTACCGCGTCAAATTTATTCAAGCAATATGGATTTCCTAATATATTAAGGATTACCGTATGCTTTTTATCTA
>JALWSJ010000299.1 GCA_026993705.1 Flavobacteriales bacterium | reverse complement strand
GTGCTACTCGCCAATTGCGTTACTCGGTAGACAACCCACGAGAAGAAATAGATATGGTATTGTTTGTAAACGGTTTGCCCATTATTACTATGGAACTAAAAAACCATTGGACAGGGCAAAATGCTAGAGTACACGGACAAGACCAATACAAAACAAAAAGGGATACTAAGCAAACCTTATTAAATTTTGCTCGGTGTATCGTTCATTTTACCTTAGATACGGACGAGGTGTATATGACAACAAAATTAGCGGGAAGAAAAACCTTCTTTTTGCCATTTAACAAAGGTAATAATCATGGTAAAGGGAATCCACCTAATCCACTAGGGCATAAAACAGATTATTTGTGGAATGAGGTGTTTACCCGAGAAAGTTTAGCCAATATCATACAGCATTTTGTACGTTTGGACGGAAAACCCAAAGATGCTTTAAGTAAACGCACTTTATTTTTTCCGAGATACCATCAAATGGATGTCGTTCGGAAAATCATCAATCATGCTAGTAAAAATGGTGTAGGACAGACCTACTTAGTGCAACATTCTGCAGGTTCGGGAAAATCTAATTCTATAACTTGGTTGGCGTATCAACTGATAGAAACCTACCCAGAAAAAGAGGAGGTACAAGGAGGTAGAGGCGTAAACAATCCCTTGTTTGATTCTGTAATTGTAGTCACCGACCGTAGATTGTTGGATAAACAAATACGTGAAAATATTAAGAGCTTTTCAGAAGTTAAAAACATTGTAGCACCTGCTTATTCATCAAAAGAATTAAGAGAAAGTTTAGAGCAAGGCAAAAAAATAATCATTACAACCATTCAAAAATTTCCTTTTATTGTAGATGGAATCTCCGATTTAAGCGAAAAACGGTTTGCTGTAATCATAGATGAAGCACACAGTTCGCAAGGAGGTTCTACCTCCGACAAGATGAATGAAGCTATGGGCAATCAAAAGTATGAAGAAGAAGGGGAAGAGGATGCTCAAGATATGGTCATTAAAGCAATGAAAGCTCGAAAGATGAAAGGCAATGCATCATACATGGCTTTTACGGCAACTCCCAAACCCATTACTTTGGAGAAATTTGGCGATAAACAAGAAGACGAGACATTTAAGCCTTTTCATTTATATTCTATGAAACAAGCCATAGAAGAAGGTTTTATTTTGGATGTATTATCCAACTATACTGAGCTTAAAAGTTATTATGAGATTGTAAAATCTATCGAAGATAACCCCATGTTTGACAGCAAAAAAGCTCAGAAAAAACTACGAGCCTATGTAGAGCAAAATCAAAAAACTATACATACTAAAGCAGAAGTTATTTTAGATCACTTCATTCCTCAGATTGTCAACAAAAAGAAACTCAAAGGTAAAGCCAAAGCAATGGTAGTTACAAAGAGTATCGTATCCGCTATACGTTACTTTAAAGCACTGAAAAGTATTCTTGATGCACGAGGAAATCCATTTAAAATAGCCATAGCCTTTTCGGGAACAAAGGAAGTCGATGGAATAGAATATACAGAAACCGAAATGAATGGTTTCCCTGAAAAAGAAACCAAAGATAAATTTAATGAAGACGAATACCGAATACTAGTCGTAGCTAATAAATACCTAACAGGGTTTGACCAACCCAAGCTATGTGCTATGTATGTTGATAAAAAACTACAAGGAGTATTGGCTGTACAAGCCCTATCAAGGCTAAACAGAGCCGCGAATAATTTAGGAAAGAAAACAGAGGATATTTTTGTGCTCGATTTCTTTAATAAAATAGAAGATATTAAAGCTTCATTTGACCCTTTTTATACATCCACCACATTAAGTGAAGCAACGGATATAAATGTTTTACATGAATTATTAGCCGTTTTGAACGAAGTTGGCGTTTATGAATGGGAAGAAGTTGTTGATTTTACTAATATGTATTTTAACAATGTCGATGCTCAACAACTTAGCTCAATCATCGATGTCGCAGCCGAACGATTTAATTATATACTAGACTTAGAAGATGACGAAAAGGCAGATTTTAAAATCAAAACAAAACAGTTTGTGAAAATTTATGGACAAATGGCTTCCATTTTACCTTATGAAGTAATAAAATGGGAACAATTCTATTGGTTTGCTAAATTTTTAATTCCAAAATTAATCATAACAGACCCTGATGTTGATGTAATGGATGATTTATTGGAATCCGTAGATTTATCTACCTATGGTTTGGAGCGAGTAAAACTAAATCAGCCCATAGAATTGGATGATTCGGAATCAGAAATAGAACCGCAAAATCCCAACCCAAGAGGAGCACACGGTGGAGATAAAGAAATTGACTTATTGGAAGAAATTATTTCAAGGTTTAATGAAAAATGGTTTCATGGTTGGGAGGCTACACCAGAAGCTAAGCGTATTAAGTTTGTTAATTTGAGCAACCAAGTGAAAGCCCATCCTGACTATAAAACAAAGTATGAAGATAATAAAGACGAACAAAATAGAGATTTAGCATTGATCAAAATTATCAATGACGTAATGACCAAACAAAGACGAAACGACTTGGAATTATATAAACTATACGCAAAAGATGAGGCCTTTAATCAAGCCTTTGTTGATACGATAAAGAGGTTGCTTAGTGCATAACAGAAATAAATGTTCGACTAGTAAAACAATTAATTTTAAATACACTCAACAATAAAAAACATGAAAAGAATAATTTTAACAGGAATCATTGGTTTAGTAGGAATATCTGCATCTGCTCAATTTGTGGCAAAAATGGAAGTAAAAGAGGATATACCTGGTATTTGCGACAAAGATGAAGTTTATGCTCTTTTCCCCTCTTTTGATGGGCAAGATGAGGCAGTATGTCCAATATCAGAAGAAGAACTATTAAAACGCTTAAATACCGAAGTCCCATTCCTCAAAGAGAACCCAAAATTCAAAGCAAAAGGAATGATGGGATTAATCATCAATTGTAAAGGAGATGTCATTCAATGTAAAATGGATAATACGACAGGAAATAAAGAACTAGACAAACAGATAGAAGCTGTATTCAGCTCACTTGGCGAATGGAAAGCAGGAAAATTGGATGGAAAAGATGTTGACAGCTCTGTGCTTTATAGCTTCACAGTAAAAAAAGGGAAAATCAATTTTTGATTATTAATACCAAAAGTACAAGAGAATACTATTCATTATTAAGACAATCATACTATCTTTGAAATTTAAGGTATACCGAGAACAGAGCAACAACACCTATGACAAAACCACAAACCGACATCGAAATTGCACAGAACACAAAGATGCAACACATATCTGATATTGCTAAAAAACTAAACATTCCGGAAGATGATTTGGAAATGTACGGTAAGTACAAAGCAAAACTTCCGCTTTCAATGATTGATGAAAATAAAATCAAACAAAATCACTTGGTGTTGGTGACCGCCCTTACACCTACTCCTGCGGGGGAAGGAAAAACGACTACTTCTATTGGGTTGGTAGAAGGACTAAATAAAATTGGGGAACAAGCTATTGCGGTTTTAAGAGAACCTTCTTTGGGTCCTGTTTTTGGTATAAAAGGAGGTGCTGCAGGTGGCGGTTATGCACAGGTTGTTCCGATGGAGGATATTAACCTTCATTTTACAGGAGATTTTTCGGCTATTGAAAAGGCAAACAACTTGCTTTCTGCTCTTGTGGATAATAATTTACAAAGTAAAACACGAAATTTAGGAATAGACCCTAGAACGATTGTTTGGAAAAGGGTTATGGACATGAATGACCGTGCATTAAGACACATTACCATTGGTCTTGGCGGAACTACAAACGGTATTCCCCGAGAAGGTGGTTTTAACATTACTCCTGCTTCGGAAGTGATGGCTATTTTATGTATGGCGGAAAACTTTGAAGATTTAAAGAACAGATTAGGA
>JALWSJ010000298.1 GCA_026993705.1 Flavobacteriales bacterium | reverse complement strand
GTATTATTCTTCTAATATACTGAAAACCAATGTTTTAATCAAATCATTTAACACTTATTTTCCTGATAGTCAGGGGAGTAGATTTTTTGTCATGTACTAAAATCATTTTTTTCTTCCAGTTGTTCTATCATTTTATTGTAGCGTTCAATAGGGGTAATAACGGCTAGTTTTACCCCATTTTCGTCTTTGATGTATTGTTGTTGTAGCATATTAGTTATATAGTTACGTAATAAAATATTAGGAATCACAATTGGTTATTTTTCTTATACAAAAATACCACAATTTTGTTTCATAAAAAGAAATAAATTGTTGCCAAATAACCGAATATTCCTAAACAACATGTCAGAATATCAAGCTTTCGGTTTATAATTACCTGAACTTCCTTATATTTGTGTGAACTTGTATAAAGAGAAGACTATAAAGCTATAGTATTTTACACGAAACTTTGTAGATTAGCCTTAAACAAGTCCTATAAAAACACACTACACACACTATGAAAAGAAGAACAAAAGTTGTCGCAACCATCGGACCCGCCTCATCCGATAAAGAAGTCCTAAAAACACTCATAAAAGAAGGCGTTGATGTCTGTCGTCTAAACTTCTCACACGGAACGCACGAAGACCATATAAAAGTAATAAAAACTATCCGCGAAATAATAGACGAGATCAATTATCCAGTTGCCATTTTAGGCGATTTACAAGGACCTAAAATTCGTATAGGAAATATCAAAGACAACAAAATTATGTTGCATTCAGGTGAATTACTGATTATGACAACAAAAGACATCTTAGGAACTGCAGAAAAAGTAACCATAACTTATGACACTTTCCCTCAAGATGTAGAAATAGGAGAACGTGTTTTGGTCGATGATGGAAAAATCATGCTCGAAGTTGTCGCCACCAATCGCAAGGACGAAGTAACACTCAAAGTGCTTCACGGAGGCGTTTTATCCTCAAAAAAAGGAGTAAATTTACCACACACAAATATTTCACAACCCAGCTTAACTGAGAAAGATAAAATCGACTTAGAATTGGCTATAAAATACGATATCGATTGGATAGCACTTTCCTTTGTGCGTTCGGCGAGAGATATTATTGAGTTAAAACACATCATAAAAAAAAGTGGTAAAAACATAAGAGTAGTCGCCAAAATAGAAAAACCAGAAGCTGTTGCAGATTTAGACGACATCATCAAAGAATCTGATGCCATAATGGTAGCCAGAGGAGATTTAGGAGTCGAAATCCCAATGGAAAACGTCCCGTTGATACAAAAAGAAATCATCAAAAAATCCATGATTCACGCCAAACCAGTCATTGTAGCAACGCAAATGTTGGAAAGTATGATAGAAAACATATCACCAACGCGAGCAGAAGTAAATGACGTAGCCAATGCCGTAATGGACGGAGCCGACGCCGTAATGCTTAGTGGAGAAACCTCCGTAGGAAAACACCCAAGAGCCGTCATCGATGTAATGAACCGCGTCATCATGCGAATAGAAGAAGAATACGACGAATTATATGCCAAAGAAATCGAACCCGTAAAAAATCAAACAAGATTCGTAACCGATTCCATTTGTTTCGATGCCTGCCGACTATCCGAGCGCGTAAAAGCCAAAGCCGTGGTAACCATGACCAATTCAGGATACACAGCCTTTAAAATATCCAGCCAACGCCCACGAGCCCGTATATTTGTCTATTCCGGCAACCAAAAACTGCGAACAATGCTCTGCCTAGTTTGGGGCGTAAAAACCTTCTATTACGACAAAATGGTCAGCACCGACCACACCATAGAAGACATAAAATACCTATTAAAAAAAGACGGATACTTAGCACAAGGCGACCTCATCGTAAACACCGCTAGTATGCCAATAGAAGAACGAGGAGGAACCAATATGCTTAAATTAAGTGCAATAGAATAATAATTCGGGCGTTCCCCCAATCTACCAAAACAATATATCGCTCTCGCGAAACATTGTTTTGGTAGATTGGGGTCGGGCTATCCGCTATATCTTTTGCCCTCCAAAAGGAGGGAGGGCAAAAGGATGCCGCTTCTATCCCTAACGTGTGACTAATCTTTTTTCAGACCTAGTAGGTTTTCAAAACCTACTAGGTCTCGGTAAAATGAGTGGTAAGAAAATGAATTTTAGTTTCTTTAGACGATGAAAAAAAACTTTGCATAGCACCCGCTATGGAAATATTTTTTGAAGAAGGATAAAGGAAATAAAAACATTTTATGGTGCTCATTTTACGCAGGTTAGGGATACACTCCCTAACGCATTAAAACAAAAGAAACAAAAACCATAAAAACAAAAAATGATAAACGTACAATTATTAGCAGAAATATGCGAAGTAGGTGGAACTTCAGGTTTTGAACAACGCATAAGAGAAGTCGTATTAAGAGAAGTAACCCCATTAGTTGACAAAGTAAGTGTTGACAATATGGGAAATGTAATAGCCTTCAAAAAAGGGAAAGACTCTTCCAAAAAAGTAATGATAGGAGCACACATGGACGAAATCGGTTTTATCGTTACCAACATCGATGATAACGGATTTGTTCGTTTCCACACCTTAGGAGGTTTCGACCCGAAAACACTTACAGCACAACGTGTGATTATACACGGAAAAAAAGACTTAATCGGAGTAATGGGTTCAAAACCCATTCACGTAATGACACCTGAAGAACGCAATAAAGTACCCAAAACTACCGATTATTTCATCGACTTGGGAATGCCAAAAGAAGCCGTTGAAAAATACATCAGTATTGGTGATCCGATAACACGTCAACGTGAATTAATCGAAATGGGCGACTGTGTGAATTGCAAATCAATCGACAATAGAGTTTCTGTGTTTATTTTAGTGGAAATGCTACGCCAATTAAAATCACCAGCTTATGATGTTTACGGAGTCTTTACCGTGCAAGAAGAAGTCGGTATTAGAGGAGCATCCGTAGCTGCACAAGAAATACAACCTGATTTTGGATTTGGGTTAGACACCACCATAGCTTTTGACGTGCCTGGAGCCTCAGCTCACGAAAAAGTAACCGAATTAGGAAAAGGAACAGCTATCAAGATAATGGATTCTCGTACTATCTGTGATTATCGAATGGTAAAATACATGAAAGAAATTGCCGATAAAAATAACATAAAATGGCAACCCGAAATCTTAACCGCAGGAGGAACAGATACAATGGCTATTCAACAAATGACAGCAGGTGGTTCTATTGCAGGAGCAGTATCAATACCAACACGCCACATTCACCAAGTGATTGAAATGGCTCATAAAGAAGACATAAGAGGAAGCATCGATTTACTGCAATATTGTGTAGAAAACTTAGACCAATACAATTGGGAATTTTAAGATTTCAAACATAATAATACCTTAAATGCAAGAACTTTGTAAAATATGCTGATTTAAAGAAAAACAATAGCCCGAAAAAATCGGGTTATTGTTTTTTACACCCTACATTACGAACCGCTCAATATTAAAAATACGTATTTATCGCAAATTCATATTGTTCGATAAATATGTTCTTAAACATTGTTATATTATTCTGTTCATAAAAGAGCAACATTGCTTTTTTATAATCAATACTGTCAACTGTTCTGAAAGAAATAGGGCAATAATTATGATTTATCAGTATTGCGTTACTAACAATTCTAGCCGTTCTTTTATTTCCATCAACAAAAGGTTGAATATACGATATTAAAAGTAGAGCAAGTAATGCTTGTTCAAATACATTCTTTTTGTCATTGATTAAGTCACAACTTATCTTTAAGGCTTCTTTTATCTGAAATTCATTGTCTATCGGTCGATAGTTTGTTCCTGATATTCCAACTCTTCTTCTTCGTATATTTCTATCAACGTTAAGTTCTTTTGTTAGGATACTATGAATGTCTTCAATTTTTGAGACAGAAAGAGGAAACAAGTAATCTGGATTTTCTATAATAAAATCTATCGCTTCTTTGTGATTAAGTAACATTACAGCCTCTTCTTTTGTCTTTCCAGAAGCCGTTTCTTTTTCTTTTAATAGACGTTCTGTTTCAAGAAGAGAATATGTGTTTCCCTCTATTTGAGACGATTTCCAACTTAAATCTATAGCCAATCGTTCAAATTCTTTTTTTATTTCAAATTCACTTAATTCGGATATGTTTTGTTTGAATTTTTTTTGTAAATCGTTTAAGTGTGTTGTTTCTTCTTCCGAAAATAAACTAATATTAGGGAGAACATCCGTTAATAGTGTAAAATTAAAACGTTCTATTATTTTTCTATCGTCTATTTCTTTCTCATAGTAATTTTGGATATTGAAATCACAAAACAAGCTATAAAACGGAGATAATTTATATCGTGTTGCTCTTCCCTTGCCAGTTGATATAACCAGTTTTTTTGCCGTGAGTTTTGATAATGCTCTTTTTATTGTGGCAAGACTTTTTGTTTCCCTAATTCCTTGACGAATAGCTTCTGATGAACTTTCGGGATGTATGCTCAAAAATTGTACGATGTTTTTTTCTATTTCCATATCCGCTCATAAAAATAGTAATTTCAGCTCAAAAAACTACATTTTTGAGCTGTATTTTGTTATTTTTTGAGCCGATTATTATAACGACAATACAAGACCGTTACAAAACTCAATTGCAACGGTCTTAATACTTAAAGACAGGCTTTTACAATATACGGTGCAGAAATTCCTAAAGCCTCATATAATTCAGGAATAGAGCCGTGCTCTACAAATTCATCGTCAATACCGATTAATTGAGTGTCAATATTGGCACTTATAGTGGAAAAAAATTCTAGGACAGCACTTCCCACACCTCCATGTGTTGTACCTTCTTCAACTATAACCACTTTTTTGTAGTTGGTCGCAATTTGCGTTAATAGTTCGTTATCCAAAGGCTTTACAAAACGCAAATCATAATGAGAAGGGAAAACACCTTTATGATTAAGTTCTACAATTGCTTTTTCTACTTCATCGGCTATTTTACCGACCGATAGCAAAGCAATGTTTTCGCCCTTTCTTAAACAAGTGCCTTTTCCCGTTTTTAAAACCGTTGGTTTATCCAACGAAAGAAGTTTTCCTCGTCCTCTTGGGTAGCGTACAACAACTGTTTTTTTTATTTCCGTTGCCCAATATAAAGCATTTATCAATTCTTGTTCATCTCGTGGAGAAACAATCAAAAGGTTAGGTACGGCTCTTAAAAATGCCAAATCAAAAATACCTTGATGTGTAGCACCGTCTTCCCCTACCAATCCAGCTCTATCGACGCAGAAGACGACTGGCAATTCTTGCAAGGCTACATCGTGAATCAATTGGTCGTAAGCTCGTTGTAAAAAGGTAGAATAAATGACACAAAAAGGTAACTTCCCCATTTTTGCCAAGCCTCCTGCAAAGGTAACCGCGTGTTGTTCGGCTATACCTACATCAAAAAAACGTGTAGGAAATTTTTCTTTAAACCAATGCAGCGAAGAACCGCTTGTCATAGCAGGAGTTATCGCAACAATATCATCGTTTTTTTCAGCTAAATCGACCAAAGTACGACCAAAAATATCTTGGTATTTCATTGGGAATCCTTGTTCGTTTACTTGACGTTTTCCCGTTTCTATTTCAAATTTTCCGGGAGCATGCCAAATCGCAGCGTCTCCTGTTTCGGCAGGATGATAGCCAAAGCCTTTTATGGTTTTACAGTGCAGAACACGTATCCCTTTTTTATCTTTTTGGTCTTGTAGAGCCTGTTTAATTTCGGTGTAATTGTTGGCGTTCACTATTCCGTAATAAGCTAAGCCGAGGTTTTCAAAAAAATTATCCTTTTGGCTAGATAGATTTCTAAAATGTTTCTCCAAAGCACCAACACTATCATCTATCGACTGTTGATTGTCGTTGATGATAATCAAAACATTTCCTTTTATCGAACTGGCATTATTTAAGGCTTCAAAAGCCATTCCCGCAGAAAGAGCACCATCGCCAATTACAGCAATATGTTGTCGCTTGTAATTTCCGTCTAATTCGGAGGCAACCGCCATACCCAAAATAGCACTAATAGAAGTAGATGAGTGTCCTGTACCAAAATCATCATAAACGCTTTCTTTTATGTTGGGAAAACCTGATATTCCACCAAATTGCCGAAGCGTAACAAAGCGGTCTTTTCTTCCTGTAATGATTTTATGAGCATAACTTTGATGGCCTACATCCCACACCAATTTATCTTCGGGCGTGTTAAATACTGAATGTAGAGCGACGGTTAATTCCACCACGCCTAAACTTGCTCCAAAATGTCCTGAAGTTTTAGACAATTGTTTAATGATTGTCCAACGTACCTCGTCGCACAAAATTTTTTGCTCCTGTGTGGAGAGTTTTTTTAAGTCTTTGGGCGATTGAATACGGTTTAATATGTCAGTTTCTTTAATCAAAGTCGGGCAAAGATACGGCAGAAAAGACAAAGTTTAAGGAAAATCTATAGCAATTGTTGTTGAGCGATTATAAGGAGCACCGTTTCTCCAATGTGGGTGCTGAACGTTTAAAAACATCGTTTTGTTATCAGGAGTAAAAATTGCCCCTGTAAATTCTGCTCCCATTGGTGTAACGGCAAATCTTTTTAGGTCACTTAATGACGGTGTTTTTAATCCAATATCAAGGAAATAAAGTTCGTTGTACCAATGGTTTTTCTTTTTGACATATTTGGGTACTCTTCCTTTGTTGTTTTTATTGATGTCTTCGCAAATTACTAAGTAATCTTTTCCTTTTTGGTGAGTTAGGGTGATACAATCAGGGTTAGAAAAAACCGTAGCATCTAATTTTCCACCTTCTAAATAAACATCCATTTCGTTGGTTTGAGTATCAAAAACTAAGATTCTGCCGTAAACATCTTCATAAATATTATTGCCTTTATGTTGGTGGTCGCGTAAATGCTTGGCAGGTTTACCCCCTTGTGAAATAGGCTTTGTCCAGTCGGTATGATCGTGTCCTGTTTCTGCGATATAGATTTTATTGCCTTTGCGAGCAATCCATTCGTGACGCATAAAAAGAGTAGCCCCTTTTTCGATAGCAATTTTTCTGATGTTGAATAGCGAAGCTGTATCTCTCGGTAATGTTATCCATTCTCCGCTTGTGCCGTCTTCTGTTTGTCTGTATGCGTAAAGTTGACCTTGAGAATAATCATCTTTTTGGTCGGCTACGAATTTAAACCATACACCAGGTTCTTTATCGTCGGTGAGATAGGCGGTTTTATGGTCGTCCATAAACTCAATGTCTTCGTGGAAGTAGCATCCCATAGCTATTATTTTTTGTGTAGCTTTCATTGTTTTGGGATCGACTTCTACTACGTAGCCAATGTTTTCGTAAAATTTTAGGTTGCCGACATCGCTGGTATCTCTATGTCCTTTACCGTTAAGATAAAAATAAGAATTGCTATACCCTTGATGTTCTTCGCAAGTGTAAATCATTCCGTTGGGAGCTACAGCTCCCCCGCAGTTGCGGTCGGTATCTCTAACTGTACTAAAGTCAACATTAAAAAAGGGTGAAACAACTTTCCAAATACCGCTTTGTTTTTCTATGGTAAACATTGTTGCTCCCCCACCATCGCCAAGTAGAGGGTTGCCACTTCTTAGTTCATGACTAACAAAGAGTTGTCCTTTTTCTGGGGTTGTGCTATCAGGCAGAAAAGCCAACATATCGTGATTTCCTTTTGCTGGAGCTGTTTCGGTTCCATTGGGGGAAACAAGTACTTTATCGTTTTTTTCTTGAAAAAGAATTTGTGCAGAAAGTCCTTTAGGTAGTAACACAGTTGAGGTTGTAAAATTAGTATCGATAGGAGTAAATACACTGTCGATAGGTTGACTGTTATTTTTCTTCGGAGGAGAAGTTACCTTTTCTTTAGTTTCTATTGTTGGCGAAACTGCTTGTTGGTGTGGCGTCTCTCGTTGTTGAGTGCTGTTTTCAGAGCAAGAGGTTAAGAACCAAATAGTACTAAAAATAAAATATTTTGTCATAGGATTGATTTTCGTTTTTAAAACGGACTCCAAAAGTATCTATTTTTTCTTAACTTTACCTTTTGAGCACATAGGTTGTGCACGCTTCTTAATTGCGTTAGGGATAGAACGGCGTGTTTGAGCTCTTTTTTTGCTTGCTTGCTTTTGCAAGCAAAAAAAAGCGAGTAGTGATAGCCCGACCTTTACGGTGTTAAAAATAGTGTAGTGAGAACGAAACTATTTTTTATACCGTAAAGGGAACGCCCAAAGGATAAAAATTAAATTATGGCTGTAGAAATAAAGGAGAGTAAAAAAGTTGATGAAGATGTACTATTGCAAGCATACCGATTGATGCGTACGGCAATGGATATGACAGTTTTGTATGAAGAGAATAAAACGGTAACGGCAAAGTATGTTCACGCAACCTCAAGAGGACACGAGGCGATTCAGTTGGCGGTGGGTATGCAATTGAAACCACAAGATTTCGTGGCACCGTATTATCGTGATGATTCTATTTTGCTAGGGATTGGGATTACACCTTTTCAGTTAATGTTGCAGGTATTGGCTAAGAAAACCGATATTTTTTCGGGAGGTAGGACGTATTATAGCCACCCAAGTTTAAATGACCCCAATTTTCCTAAAATTCCGCATCAGTCGTCAGCTACTGGAATGCAAGCAATACCGATGACGGGTGTTGCCATGGGGATTCAGTACAAGGAACTGGAAGGTTTGGCAAATACAGATGAAGATGCCCCAGTAGTGGTTTGTTCGATTGGTGATGCGGCTTGTACCGAAGGAGAAGTTTCGGAGGCTTTGCAAATGGCGGCATTAAAGCAGTTGCCGATTGTGTATTTGGTGCAAGATAATGAATGGGATATTTCTGCAAGTGCCGATGAAATAAGAGCTCAAGATATTAGCGAATTTGCTAAGGGATTTAATGGAATAGAAGCGGTTACAGTTAATGGTTCGGACTTTGAAGAGTGTTATTCTACTGTTCAAAAGGTAATGGAAACGGTAAGAAAAGAAAGACGACCGTTTATCATTCATGCCAAAGTACCTTTGTTAAATCATCATACGAGCGGAGTGCGAATGGAATGGTATAGAGATGATTTGGAAGATGCCAAAAAACGTGACCCTTTCCCAGTATTGGTAGATGCTCTTCTAAAACAAGGAGTAACCAAAGAAACGTTAGAGAAAATTGATGAGGAGGTAAAAAAGGAGGTGCAAAAAGATTATTTGCTTGCTCTGCAAGAACCAGATCCTTCGCCAGAAGATTTGACAAATTTTATTTTTGCACCTTCACCGATAACCGAAGAAAAAGGAGAGCGAGAGCCAAAAGGAAAAGAAAAAACGGTAATGGTAGATTCTGCTTTGTTTGCTATTCGTGAATTGATGGGAGAACATCCAGAAGCCCTATTGTACGGACAAGACGTAGGGAAGCGTTTGGGGGGAGTTTTTAGAGAAGCGGCAACCTTAGCACAGCAATTTGGTGATAATCGTGTATTTAACACACCTATTCAAGAGGCATTTATTATTGGAAGTACAGTAGGAATGTCGGCTGCGGGATTAAAACCCATTGTTGAGGTGCAATTTGCTGATTATATTTGGCCAGGGTTGAATCAATTGTTTACCGAAGTCAGTCGTTCTTACTATCTTTCTAATGGAAAATGGCCGGTGAGTATGATATTGAGAGTTCCGATTGGTGCGTATGGTTCGGGAGGACCTTACCATTCGTCTAGTGTGGAATCTGTCCTGACAAATATAAGAGGAGTTAAAGTCGCTTATCCGTCAACCGGAGCCGATTTAAAAGGATTGATAAAATCTGCATTTTATGACCCGAATCCTGTTGTTATCTTAGAACATAAAGGGTTGTATTGGAGTAAGATAAAAGGCACAGAAGGAGCTATGACTATAGAACCAGATGAGGAGTACGTTATACCGTTTGGTAAAGCAAGAACCGTCCTTGAAGCAGATAGCCAAAACATAGAAAAAGGGAATAGTCTTGCAATTATTACGTACGGAATGGGCGTATATTGGTCGTTAAACGCTGCAAAAAAACACAAAGGACAAGTAGAAATTATAGATTTAAGAACCTTAAACCCCTTAGATACCGAAGCAATGTATGAGGCTACAAAACGTCACGGGAAAGTGATGATTGTAACCGAAGAATCGGTAGAGTGTGGCTTTGCTTTGGGACTAATGGCAAGGATACAAAAGAATTGTTTTAAAGATTTAGACGCTCCCGTAGAACTTGTAGGTTCGGTGGATACACCGGCAATACCGTTAAACTCTGTCCTAGAGGCAACGCTCTTGCCTAATGCGGAAAAAGTAGGTAACGCAATAGCAAAGTTCTTAGCTTATTAAACTTGAAAAACGTTGTTCTCTTGGCGTATGAAAAAAGTGTTTACATATATGGCTTTGTTCCCTGTTAAGCTTTATCAGTGGTTTATCTCTCCGTTGTTTCCTTCTACGTGCAGGCATACGCCTTCCTGTTCTAACTATACGGTAGAGGCGATAAAAAAATGTGGTCCGGCAAAAGGTATTTATTTGGGAGCTAAGAGGATTTCTAAATGCCATCCGTGGGGAACATCAGGTTACGACCCTGTGCCCGACTCGTGTAAACATAATCATTCATAATTTTTTATTTTCGGCACGCTATTGAAAGATACTATTGAAATACTTAAAACACAATCCCTTGCTAAAATTGGGAATCAAATTTTGCTATATAGTAGTTTTTGGATTTCGCGTTTACTGAAAAAAGATATTATTTGGGGGAAACCGATCGCTCTTTCTATAGAGCCGACTACGGCGTGTAATTTGTCTTGCCCGGAATGCCCTAGTGGTTTAAAACAGTTTACAAGACCTACGGGAACACTAAAACAATCGACCAATAAAAAGATAATCGATGAATTGGAGCCGGTGCTTTCGTATATCAATTTTTACTTTCAAGGCGAACCATATATTCATCCTGATTTTTTGGATTTGGTGTCCTATGCTTCGCATAAAAATATCTATACTGCAACTTCAACTAATGCTCATTTTTTAGATAAAGAAACGGCAAAAAAAACGGTGCTTTCCGGTCTTAAACGTCTTATTGTTTCGATTGATGGGACAACGCAGCAAACTTATGAAAGGTATCGTGTAAACGGACATTTGAAAAAGGTGATAGAAGGAACGAAAAACCTTGTGGAGCAAAAAAGGAAGCTCAAATTATCTACACCTCATATTATATTTCAATTTTTGGTAACAAGCTACAACGAACATCAGGTTGAAGAAGCTAAACAGTTTGCAAAAGACTTGGGGGTTGATGAAATTAAGTTCAAAACCATTCAGGTATATGATTATAAAAACGGAAATGCTCTACTTCCTACAAACGAATATTATTCGCGTTATAAAAAACAGAAAGACGGAACATACATATTGAAGAATAAACTCCTTAATCATTGTTGGCGGATGTGGAGCAGTGCTGTAATTACATGGAACGGTACGGTTGTTCCTTGTTGTTTTGATAAAGATGCTCAACATCAATTGGGTAACCTTTCCTCGCAAAGTTTTGAGAAAATATGGAAAGGGGAAAGCTATAAAACCTTTAGAAAACAAATTTTAACGGACAGAAAACAAATTGATATTTGTAAAAACTGTACAGAAGGAAGTAAAGTGTTTAACTAATGAGACGTATTCGGTTTAAAATACTAGTACTTTTTCCATTTTTTTATACGTTTTCGTATGCCCAAAACGCTCATTTGGATTCTCTGAAAAAAGTACTGAATCAACACGTAGAATTGGATACAATACGAGCTAAAATAGAAAATGATATTGCTTTTGAACTTTTTAATCTATCGCTGTATGATGAAGCTATAAAACATTACAAGCAAGTTTTTGAGATTTCTAAAAAAAACGGATATAAAAAAGGGATATACAGTTATCTTAACGGTATTGCATCCATTCAATTTAGGCAAAACAAATTTGATGAAGCTTTGCAAACCTTCTATTCTTTGGAACAAGGGACGCTTCGGGCAGGAGCTACTAAGCAAAGTTTGGGTGTTTTATATAACGGTATAGCAAACGTATATGAGGCAAAAGATGAATATAATAGAGCAATCGATTATTGTTTAAAAGCTATTGATTTGTTTAATCAGGCAGGAAACGAAAATTATTCGGCTATTGTGCTGGGGAATATAGCTTCAATATATTTTAAGGTTAAAGATTATCAGAGTTCCATTAAATTTCACAAGCAATCCATTGAGGTGAAAAAGAAGATAGGAAACGACTATAGTCTAGGAATTGCTTATCTAAATTTTGCACAAGTATTTGAACGTTTGGGGGATTACCGGAAACATATCGACTTATTGCAACAAAGCATACAATATTTTGAGAATATAAACGACTCTGCCGATATTGCTCTTTGCAAGACTTCATTAGGGTTAGCATATATTGCTTTGAGTGATTCTTCTATGGAGGGTTTTTCAAAGGAAAACACACCTAAAATGTCTAAAGAAATTCTTCTCTCAAAGGCACTAGAATATGAACATGAGGCTTTAGCAATTTACAAAGCAATAGGCGAACAATACGAAGTGGGACACACTCTTAATGCTATTGGTACAGCCTTGGTTAATCAAAATAAATACCGTGAGGCTATTCCTTATTATCAAAATGTATATCAACAATTCAGTGAAACAAGACCGGTTTTGGCGAAGGCATCTTCTGAAGGATTGGCGTATGCTTATGAACAACTAAAAGATTATAAAAAAGCTTTTATTTGGCAAAAGAAATACCTCGATTTGGAAGAAAGGATAAATAAAAACAATGACTTTTTAGAACTGGGAAAACAACAAGCTCAAATTATCTTTCAGCAAGAACAACAAATAAAGGATTTGGAGCACAAAAAAGAATTAGCCGAAAACACACTCAATCATCAAGAAATAGAAACAAAACTTCTTCTAAAAAATAGTCGTAAAAACAAGTTATTATTGCTTACTTTTATAATAATTTTAAGCCTGTCTTTTATTTTTTACACTTTCAAAAAAAAGGCAAAACACAAAGCATTACTCTTAAAAGAAAAAGCCGAAAAAGATGCCTTAAAAGCCAAGTTAGAAGGTGAAGAAAGCGAACGAGACAGGATAGCAAGAGAATTGCATGATGGTGTTGCCAGTGCCTTAACAGGTATTCGCCTGCAATATCAATCAAAAAAATCAGAGGGGAAAATATTGGACGCTCAACTACAAGAAGTAAATCAAGAAATACGCGATATATCACATCGTTTGGCTACACCCTTGGTGCAGCAGTTTACCACAATCAATGAATTGGTAAATGATTGCCTTAATCGAGCATTTTCCGGGAGAATGTATGATATAAACACCTCTTTTCATCCCGAAAACGACACTTTGCTTTTCACGGAAGCACAGCGATTAAACCTCTATCGTATTCTACAAGAAATTTTTCAAAATATTAATAAGCACGCACAAGCCGATGTCATTTCAATCTCTTATAATCGACACGAAAATCACTTGAATTTTATTATCGAAGATAATGGAATAGGTTTTAACACCAATACCGTTACATTCGGAATCGGTCTCAATAACATTCGTAAAAGAGTAGAAAGTATGGGCAGAACATTTAGTATTGATAGTGCGAAAGGAAGAGGAACTTGCTTTATCTTAGATTTTGAGGTTTGATAAATGTAAGCAAAAAAAAGAGCCTTAAAAAGGCTCTTTATAAACTCCCTAAAATTAAAATCTATTCTTTAATACTTTTAGTAGCACGAGCAGAGTTCAACATTTTTTTAGCACTGATTTTTCTAAATTCCCCCATATCATTGCTTTTGATTGTAATATAATTACCATCAATGTTTTTCACTACCACAAAATGATAATTCGGCATCTTAGCAGCCGTTTTATCATCCATTGTTGTGCTTCCCATTTTCAAGGCTCTTTGGTATAACAAATAATCTTTACCTTCTTCAATGTAGTTATAATCATACACATCGCTCGTTTCTTGGTGGATTTTCTTTTGTCCTTCAATTGTTTGTTCCTCATCCCCCCAATCTTCTATTGTAATATCCCAGTTCTTATCCGAACGCATCATTACATTCCAAAACGCCTCACCTTCAGCATGTTCAATCACCGGGTCTTCCAGTTGATCTTGCTCATCAGCATCAATATAATGTCGTTCCGGAATAAACAAAATAGCATCCAAGTCATAATCCGATAAATCAAATTCTCTCAACTCGCTTAAATTTACTTCCGGGTCTTTTTTCTCTTCCTCTTGATGTTCTTTTACCACCGAATGTTCTTCTTTAGGTTTGTCCTCTCCACAGGAAACGAGAAACAACGAAGACAGAGCCAAAATATACGTTACTTTTTTCATAAGAATTGAATGTTTAACGCAAATATACAGAAGTTATCCAAATATAAAAATTTCAACCCTTTATAAAATCATTTGGACGTTCCCCCAATCAGCAAAACAAACATATCGCTACCGCGAAACGTTTGTTTTGCTGATTGGGGTCGGGCTATCCACTATATTTTTTGCCCCCCAAAAGGAGGGAGGGCAAAAGGATGCCGTTCCTATCCCTAACGCGAGTGGAATGAAGTACATAGACAGTGAATTTTAGTTTCTTTAGATGATGAAAAAATTCTTTGCATAGCCGAGCTATGAAAATAATTTTTAAAGAAATATAAAGGAAATAAAAATACTCTAAGTACATGACAAAAATTTAAAGATCCCTATATCATCCTGACTTTGAGCATTTAGCAGAATATTGGATACATAAGACAATCCATATTTGAAAATACTTTTAGCTTTTCTGCCATGTG
>JALWSJ010000297.1 GCA_026993705.1 Flavobacteriales bacterium | reverse complement strand
GCATATTAAATGAGATTAGAAACGATACTATTTCACCTAAAACAATTCATCTTTTGGACGAGGTATGTGTTTTAAATCCTAAGGAAAACGGCACTAAATTGTTTACACACAATGCTGATGTTGATCGAATTAATCAAGAATTTTTGAATCGAATAGAGGACGATGTTCGCATCTTTAAAGCAAAAACCACGGGCGAAAAGAAACTTATTGAATTACTAAAGAAATCGGTACTTGCCAAAGAGGAGATTGAACTAAAAATCGGTGCTAAAGTGATGTTTGTGAAAAACAATTACGAAAAAGGGTACATCAACGGAACTATGGGTACGGTAACCGGCTATACCGACAAAGGTTTGCCTCGCGTAAAATTGCTTGAAGGAAAGACGATGACGGTTACACCTGAATTATGGTCGATTGACGATGAAAAAGGTGTTGAATTAGCTACTTTTAATCAAATCCCATTACGTTTAGCGTGGGCAATCACCATCCACAAATCGCAAGGAATGACCCTTGATGAAGCCGAAATTGATTTAAGACGAACGTTTGAACCGGGGCAAGGTTATGTTGCTTTATCCAGACTTAAACAATTTGATTCACTTAGTCTGTTAGGGTACAATGCTACCGCTCTACAAGTAGATAGACTTGCCCTAAAAGCCGATAAGCGATTTAGGGAACTTTCTAAAGAAGTTGAAAAGGAAGGATAGCTTTTTACCTCACTATCAACTTCTGCACTCTCCCTCCAACTTCAACCAAATAAATACCCGATTTTAAATTGAAATTGACTCTATCGGTAGCAACTTGCTTACTTGTAATTAGGCGACCATGTATATCAAAGACAGAAACAATACTCCCCGTTTTCGCATGTACAAAAACACTTTCAACAGCAGGATTAGGATATACATTAAAATCATTTTGTACATTCTCATGTACACCGACAGGGTCGTTTATAACCAAACGAATATTATCCAATTCCAAAATAAAACCATCATTAGCAAAATGCCTGAATGCTAAATGTACATTCTGGTTTTGAAGGTTGTAGTCATCTAAATTTACCGTATATGTCGTCCAATATGGAGAAACGGCTTCTTTATGAAAAACGGCTGAATTGGCTGTAAAATCTGCGACCGTAATTCCTCCTGTAGAAAACAAAACTTCAAACCCATCTGGATTAGAAGCATCGCGAGATTTTAAATCAAAAGAAAGATAATTACCGTACGCCCCCAAAACAACTGCAGGAGAAATCAAATAATCATCGGCTACACCAGGCGTTTCAAACCAAGAAGTTGCCACTAAAATAGAATCTCCTGTTCCAATAGAATCATAATCTTCAACAACATTCCATGCTTGAGTAAAAGCACTAACAGCGGAAGCAGGGGTTAACCCGTCGTTATCAATCAATTGCCAACCCGTTGGAAAACCGTTGTTAAAATCGGTAAACAAAACGGGGACTTGCCCCTTTATTGAGAAATAAAATACTATACTCAATACTGCTAAAATCCACTTTATTTTCATATTCTTCTTTATCTTGCAAATTAGTCTTGCAAAGTTAATTTTTTATTTCAATTTGAAGATACAGAAACTCAACGGGTTCATTAACCGACATAAATCATCAATAAGTTTGATAAAAATCAATTGTCTATTCCTGTTTATTCATTATCTTTGGGTAAATTATTAACCATTTAACAACAAATAGATATTATGGCATTAGCTGAAATTACACAAGGAGAAATTAAAATTAAATTTGAAAAACCGGTAAAAGGTAAAGTTTCATTAAAAGAATTGGGATTAACGGAAGATTCTATTACATTGGAAAACGGTTTACTTCGCTTGGTTTTTGATATGGAAGGAATTGGAGAACACCATTATTTTCAAGTTCCTACTATCACAATCGCCTACAAAGAAGAAGTTGGAGAGACACATTGGCAAGTTGATTTCAACGAACAAACTATTTTGGATAAAACCGATCATCACGGACATTCTACGGTTATATTATTAGATAGAAAAAAAATAGCTGAATTGGAACACCACCACAAAAACCAATTAGTGATTCATGCGGAATTTCCACAAACTGTTCACGTTTTAGTAAGCGAATCTTTTATTAATCTTTTCAATTAATTAATGAACTATAACCAACTGATAATAAATATAATATCAGTTGGTTATTTTTTTTATAAAATAGCCTTTTAAAACTTTCAATGTTCACAAAAGAAGACTTTCTGTCGATGCGAACCAAACAAGACGTCATCGACTTAGCCCCGAAAAGAAATCTAAAAATCAATAAAGTTCTCAATAAGTTAGCTTATGAAGATGAACTCAGAAAATTACAGATAGAACTGGTCAATCTGCAAAATTGGATTTCAAAAAATAAACTTAGAGTAGCAGTCATTTTTGAAGGTAGAGATGCTGCCGGTAAAGGTGGAGCAATTCGCCGTTTTACCGAACACCTGAATCCTCGTTCTATGCGGGTAGTTGCATTAGCTAAACCAACTGAGGTGGAACAAGGTCAATGGTATTTTCGAAGATACATAAAAGAATTACCCAATCCCGGAGAAATTGTCTTTTTTGATAGAAGTTGGTACAACCGTGCAGTTGTCGAGCCGGTTATGGGATTCTGCACCAAAGAACAATACAACCAATACATGGTACAAGTACCTGAATTTGAACATATGCTCTACGAAGACGGCGTAATCATTATCAAATTTTGGTTCTCTATTTCCAAAGATGAACAAAAAAAACGTTTTGAAAGTCGATTAAAAAACCCATTAAAACGCTGGAAATTTAGCCCCGTTGACCAAAAAGGACAAGAGTTATGGGACGAATACACTTTCTACAAAGAACAAATGTTCAGCAAAACTCACACCTCTTACAGTCCGTGGATTATTGTCAAAACTAACGACAAAAAAACAGCTCGTTTAGAAAGCATTCGCTACGTTTTATCTCAATTTGACTACGAGGAAAGAAATGAAGCACAAACCACACTCCTCCCCGACCCGAATGTAATCAACAGATACCACCGAAACATCAAACAAATCGACAATTAATCCGCACTATTACCATGACAGAAGAAAATAAACCAACTATCGAATTAACAGACGAAGATGTTAAAATCCTTAATTCAAAATCAGGCTTAAAACGATTAATTTCCTACGACCCTCTAGACTTAAAAAAAACCATTCGTTACGTCAACTACGAAAATTATCTAGAAAAACTACAAGAAGAACTCATTCAATTACAAAATTGGGTCATTAACGAAAGTAAAAAAATCGTCATCCTATTTGAAGGACGAGATGCTGCAGGTAAAGGTGGAGCAATTCGTAGAATTACAGAACACCTCAATCCACGACATTTCAACATTGTTGCATTACCCAAACCCGACGAAGTAGAAAAAGGACAATGGTATTTTCAACGTTATGTAAATCAATTACCCAAAGAAGGTGAAATCGTATTTTTTGACCGTAGTTGGTACAACCGAGCAGTAGTAGAACCCGTAAATAGATTTTGCACAGAAGAAGAGTATCATATCTTTATGGAACAAGTCAATCCATTTGAAAAAATGATTACTCAATCCAATATCATCCTAATCAAACTCTACTTCTCTATTTCCAAAGAAGAACAAGCAAAACGCTTTGCTGAAATTAAGAATGACCCACTAAAAAAATGGAAAATAACACCCGTTGATGAAAATGCACAAGCTCTTTGGGACGAATATACCAAATACAAAAAAGCCATGCAAAAAAGGACCAACACCAAATACGCTCCATGGAAAATCATTAAAGCTAATAAAAAAACCAAAGCAAGAATTAATGCTATCGAACACATTTTAAGCACCATCCCCTACGATAACAAAAACCAAGAACTGATACAAAACTTCGGGCAAATTGTCTGATTATCAAGAGTTATATTTGGGCGTTCCCCTCAAAGTAAAAAAGAGCATCCCC
>JALWSJ010000296.1 GCA_026993705.1 Flavobacteriales bacterium | reverse complement strand
TTGATAAATCTTGAAGCGATATGTTTTTAGACCCCGATTTCATAAAATCTAAGGTAGTAAATTTAGTACTTCATTTTTTAACTTCTTTCCTTAGTTACGAAAAACTTGATGAGGAAAACTTTATCCTAAAAATAATTATTTTTAATGTATCTTTGTCCGCTGAATAGTTACAAAATTTCCATGATTCAATATTTTTTCCAACAAATATAAGTAAATAAGTTTACACCTCTATAATTTTAAATAAATCAAGATACTCTTTAAAAAATTCTGAGGTAGTCCAAGCATCCTTAAAAAACATTTTTATTTCTTGATTTTTAGTAATATCTTTGTTTTGTAGCATAATGGTAATATTTATTGTTTTTACTATAAATATACTAATAATCAGGTTATTAACCTAATCATTGTGCTGCTTTTAAAAAAAAATGATAAACCTTGTTTTTATTGGGTGCGAAACTTTAGTAAATGGATAAAATGACAAAACAAAGATTAGTTTCAAACTTTGACAATATTCTAAGAGCTAAGATTTACTTCTTCTTAAAAAAGTCTATTTGGAAATATTTAATCTCGAGTATATTATTAGGTTTTCTCAAACCAATTGGTGGGCTGAATTCAATAGTCTCAGCTATTATTTACTTTATAGGGATTAATGTTATACTTTGGCCTCTTCAATACATAAGTGCTAAAGCCTTAGCAAAGACAATTAATTTTGACGCAGATATTGAATTTGGTGAAAGTAAAATTCTAATCAATCACAATAATAAAGAGTTGACCGAAATTAAAGATTGGAGTTGGATAAAGAAGATTGATATAAATACAGATAGAGTCTGGCTAACAATTAATCAAAAAAGACCGTTTGGTATTTCAATTCCAATTTCGAAACTAAGTGAATCAGATATTTCCCTATTTAGACGAAAGACAAATGAATAACGACCACTAATACTATCTATGATGGAATATTCCCTACGGTCATACTCAACATCTAATCATCCGTCCTCTCCCCAAAACAAACATAGATTAAACCATTGATAAGCAACTTATCTCTATTTTTGTGGTTATTGATTTAGAATTTAAAGTTGTATCTACTATGAAAATTATCTTATTACTGTTGAGTCTTGTCTTTTTTATGCCGTTTGTTGCACAAACCGACAAAAAATACAAACCTATAAGTTTTACTCAACATTTTCCAAATAATATTCCCGTTGTGGTGATGCCTGAGTTTAACTTACAACAAGTTCTAAATGAAGAGGAAATAAACATAAAAAACGGCACGGGAATGTACCGTTTTGGATACGAACATCAGGTTAATATTGACTTTTTTGATGAAGCTACACAAGTAAGCACACCCAAAGAAGAAACGGTTTTTCGTTTGGCGATAAAAAGTAGCGAAGCTTTATCCTTAAACCTTATCTTTAATCATTTTTACCTACCCGAGAACGACCGTTTGTTTGTTTACGATAAAAACAAAGAAACCGTTGTTGGTGCATACACCTCAATTAATAACAACCAAGCAAACACATTAGGTACAGAGTTGATTAAAGGAGATGAAATGATAATTGAGTACATCCAATCTTCTCCTACTGAACGTGCAATTTTAAATATTGGAACGGTGGTTCATGGTTATTTAGATATTAACAATTGGTATTCGTTTAAAGTAAATGAGTCTGGTGCTTGTAATATGGATGTCATCTGTCCCGATGGTGACGACTGGCGTTCGGAAATTAGAGCTGTCGTTCGTATTATGAACGGTGGAGGATTGTGTTCTGGAACACTAATTAACAATACTGCTCAAGACGGTACGCCTTATATCCTTACAGCCAACCATTGCAGTCCGCAAAGTATGGCAAGTGCCGTTTTCAGGTTTAATTATGATAGTCCTATTTGCGGTAGTCAAACGACAGCAAATAGTCAAGCTCCTTCCAATAATGACGTCGTGAATGGCTCTAGTTTTAAAGCTAGAAATCCTAATTCTGATTTTGGTTTGGTTGAGTTAAATTCCATTCCTCCTGCCAATTATAATGTTTTTTACGCTGGTTGGAACAACAGCGGAGCTACGCCAACACATACCGTAGGTATTCATCATCCTCACGGAGATGTCAAAAAGATTTCTTTTGACGATAACCCTCCAACCAGTGGTAATATAGGAACAGCTGTGGCTAATGCTGAATGGAGAATTTTGGCATGGGACAGAAACACTACTACGGAAGGTGGTTCTTCGGGTTCGGGGTTGTTTGACCAAAATCGTTTGCTTATAGGGCAGTTACATGGCGGTCAAGCGACTTGCTCTAATAGTATTAACGACTATTATGGCAAATTCGCTATCTCATGGAACGGCAATAGCCCTACCTCACGTTTAAGAGATTGGTTAGACCCTACAAATTCGGGTGTTCAAACACTCTCTGGTTTTGACCCAAATGCTTCGATGAACGATGTTGCCTTGGTTAGCATTATTTCCCCAGATTCTACTTTTTGTGGAAGTTCACTAACTCCTGTTGTGGAATTTAAAAATGTTGGTAGCGACACTTTATCTAGTCTTTCATTTCAATATGGTGTGGATGGTTTTATTACTCAAAATTTTGATTGGCAAGGTAATTTAGCTCCAAATGATGAAATTTCGCTTCCTCTTTCTGCTATTCAATTTAGTAATGCGGGAGACTTTAATTTTACGATTACCGCATCGCAACCTAATCACCAAGTTGATGGTGATACTGCTAACAATTCTCTTTCTGTTTCTTTTAGAAGTTTGGGGAACTGCTTAGCATATCCTAATCCTTTTACGGATGAATTAACCGTATTGTTGGAACAAGGAAAAATCAATAACTCTCCTGTTTCTTTATTTTTAATAGATGCTCAAGGTAAAGAGGTATTGAATATAAAAGCAACACCAACCAATGGAGACAACAAAATTGTTCTTGACACCTCATCCATACACAAAGGAATGTACATGCTTAAGTTCGTATATAAAGACAATGAAGATATTCAAAAAGTGGTGAAGTATTGATGTTCTTTATATATGTAAGTTAGCCCCCATTAAAAAAGATTTTTGAAACAATTGGAGGTTTTTGTGGAAAAAAATTGACTTGTCAGGACTAAAAGCTGGAAGCCAATCGGAGGAATTTGACTTAACTTTTGGCTCATTTTTTTGTAAATTCTTCGTGGGACTCAACTCGCCAGACCTAAAAAAAAGGAGGTCAATCGGCGGACTCTGACGCTGACTCTGAAAAAGACTTTGACAGCAAAAAAACGTCGGAAATTGACCCAAAAACCGAAAAAAGACCCAAAAAATCATTAAATTGGACAGAAAATCGGAAAAAAGGACTAAAAAGAAGGAAAAAGGACTTTTCCGATGCAATTTAATACCGAAATTAAATGGATTTTTTTGGCTCAACCAATTGAAAAAAACTAAAAAAAGACTAAAAAAAACAAGGCTAACGGGGGCTAACAATGCCTAAGCTACATAAAACCTAACCTACCAAACCGTTTTTTTACGTAGCTTAGCCGGGTCGTTGGCACAAAACAGAAACAGCATATGAAAGAAACAATAATCGAATATAGCATAATTATAAATAGGGATAAGTGTGTCTATACGTTAGATAAATTAATTGCAATACATTGAAAAACGATATGTTGTGAAATACAAATAAAAATAAATAAAAAACTAGATACGTAAATCAGATGCGTAAATCAGACCGCTAAAAAAAGCTAAAGTGAAATATTGAGTTTTTAGAGGTGTCCTAAAATGATTACAACGAAAAAAGTAGATAATCTAATTACTGGAAAATTTTCGTATAGAGCGAGTTTGTTTTTTAGTGAAGGACAAGTATTATTAACCCGACGGTAATTAATTATGACAAAATCAAGCTGCATATCTAATGTCTGGATGATGAAAATATTTTTTCACTCTTTCGTTATTTGTTTGTAGCATCTTCATATGATTCTCTACATTTTC
>JALWSJ010000295.1 GCA_026993705.1 Flavobacteriales bacterium | reverse complement strand
CTGAAATGCAGAAGGTGACGGAAGAAGAGAGAGAGGAACTAGAAAAAAATCAAGATAAAAAACACATTCCGGAATTGGAACATATGACACATAAGCCTGTGTGGCATAAAATGGCTTTTAAATGGAAATCCAGTACTGCTGTTACACTTGAGTTTAGCGAAAAACTTACTTCCTATCATTCTTATCAAGCGTTGAATGATGAAAATACAAATAAATTTAATTTTGCCAATGATTACAAAAATGTTACTTTAAAAAACATATTTGAAGGTTGCGATATTACGTTTACATTACCGGAAAATGGAGGTATCAAGTATAATTTGAATGTACATACTCCTAACAATGCTCCCTATACTTTTTATTGGGAAAACATTGATAAGATAGTAGATAATCAACAGGAGAATTATCTAAAAATACAATCAAAATTCGCTAAAAATGAGGGGGATGAAACTTTCTTTTTTACTGATAAAAAACCGATAGCATACACTAGTTCAAATCAAGAAAAAATTGATGTTAATTACAAAATAAATGACAGTCTGATTTCTTTCATTTTTCCTTCTGTACCGAATGAAGAAGTTATTATAGATCCATGGATACAAAACCCAAATTTCCCAAACTTAAATAGAGCTTACGACATCCAAACTGATGGTGCCGGAAATGTAATTATTTTAGGTAATTATTCGAGTGGAAATATCAAATACCATATTCAAAAATATGATCCTACCGGCACGTTATTATGGACTTACCAATACTACGCTGTATTTTTAGGTGATATAGCAGTTGATAATGCAGGAAATGTTTATCACATTGGAAATTACTCCGCAGGAAGGAGAGTAAAATTAGATCCATTAGCTGTTCAACAATGGAATATTACAGGATTAGTAGAAGAATGGAGATTAGCTTTTAATTTTGATAAATCTATTTTAAGTATTGGAGGAAATTTTGTTACCCCAAACGCAAATTTAGCCCAATTATCGATGACAACTGGTGCTTTAAATAACCAAATGACTTATGCAGAAGAAACCAGGTCAATTACCACAGATTGCTCTGGTGATATTTATGCGTTAACTATACCAGGCGGAAGTACCTGTAACCTTCGTAAAATTTCTAACTTTACATTAGTAAATACAGTCCCCGCCGGTTTTCCTGTTAATTATTCAGGAACAGGATATGCCTACAATCCTGCTTACAGTCCAAATATTTTTCAAGGTTTTAACGGAATTTATATAGATGGAGATTTTTTATATATTTATAATGGCTCTCAAATACGAAAATTTAACAAAGCCACTTTGACTTTTATTACCTCATTTACTCCTCCTAACTCATCATATATGAGGTGTAGTGGTATAGCTTTTGACTATTGTGGAAATATGTATGTAGGGACAACAACTGGAATTGCTATCTATGATAATAATCAAAATTATGTTTCTACTATTGCTACACCAGGGGCTGTTTATGATATTATTCTCGCTAATGATGGAGGGATATTAGCTTGTGGAGCTGCTTTTGTCGGGCATTTTGCAACTAACTGCTCATTGCCTTCTCCAATGATACATACAACAACGGTTACACCTTGTGAACAAGGTAGTATTTCTGTGAACGTAAACGGAGGAACTTTACCTTATGCTTATACTTGGCAACCGGGAGGTCAAATAACTTCTTCTATTTCAAATTTGAATGCTGGGACTTACTCTGTTCTTGTTAAAGATAAGTTCTGTAATGAAGTAAGAGATACGGTTGACATTCTTCCTTTACCTCACGCTGAATTTTCTGTTTTGGACAGTTGCGAATATCTAGACGTAAGTTTTACTGATGCAAGTTCGGCTGTTGCTCCTGATGCCATAGCTTCATGGAGTTGGGATGTAAACAACGACGGTACGGAAGATTATAACATTCAAAATCCTACTCATCTTTATCCCACGGGGACTTATACGGCAAAACTAACTATTACCAGCACTAACGGTTGTTCTAAAGATACAACTATGCCGGTACTCACATATCCAAAACCCAATGCAGACTTTACGTTTACACAAAAATGTTTGTATGACTCTGTTCCATTTGTTGATGCTTCGAGTGTACCTTCTCCGGATATACTTGTTACCCATGCTTGGAGTTTCGGCGAATCAACTCCCGGTACAATTGATGCTCAAACGAGTACAGCTTATCATACTTACCAAAATGCCGGTCCATTTAACGTTACTGAAATTATAGCTACAAGCAACGGATGTTTAGATACTATTACAAAATCAATTGATGTTTATCCAATTCCATCGGCTTCATTTACTTTTAATAACGTTTGTCAGGTTGATACCGCTACTTTTATAGATGCTTCAACCGTCCCTTGGGGAACAGTTACAGGATGGAATTGGGATTTTGGGGATTCTTTTACTGCTACTGGACAAAATACCAATCACCATTATTCTCAAGACGGTGTATTTTCAGTTCAATTAGTCGCTTCTAGTAATAACGGTTGCAAAGATACAATCAGTCAAAACATTACTATTTACCCGCATCCCCATGCGGAGTTTTTTGTACAAGACAGTTGCGAATATTTAAACGTGAGTTTTAATGATGCAAGTTCAATTCAATCTCCTGAAAATTTAGCTCTTTGGAGTTGGGATATAGATAATGACGGTACGGAAGATTATAACATCCAAAATCCTACTCATAATTATCCCGCAGGGACTTATACGGCAAAACTGACTGTTACCAGTGCTAACGGTTGTTCTAAAGATACAACTATGCCCGTACTTACTTATCCTAAACCCAATGCAGACTTTACGTTTATCGAGAAATGTTTGTATGATTCTTTGCCTTTTGTAGATGCTTCTACCATTTCATCTCCTGACGTTATTGCTACTTATGCTTGGAATTTCGGAGAAAACCCTTTGCCCGCTGTTGATACTCAAACAAATACTCCTTACTATACTTATCAAAGTGAAGGAACTTATACCGTTACGGAAGTTGTGGTTTCTATTAATGGTTGTTTAGATACGGTTTCAAAAAACGTAAATGTTTTTGCTGTTCCTAATGCTAATTTTACGTTTACCAACGTTTGTCAAAGTGATACCGCTCATTTTGTTGATGCTTCTACTATTTCACTTGGAAATATTACCGGATGGAATTGGGATTTCGGAGATTTAAACTATTCAACCAATCAAGATGAGAACCATCATTACGCACAAGACGGAACTTATACGATACAACATATTGCGACCAGTGATAACGGTTGTAAAGATACCATAGAACAAGACATTGTTATCTACCCAATGCCTCAGGTCGCTTTTTCCATGCAAAATGCCTGTTTGGAACAAACTATTCCTTTTACGGATAACTCTATTATTAATTCTCCGGGAGTTTTAAATCAGTGGGTATGGAATTTTGGAGATAATACACCTCCTGTTACGTTACAAAACCCACTGCATCTTTATCAAAATCCCGATACTTATTCGGTTACGCTTACTGTAACTTCAACCGACAATTGTACTTCTGATTTCCAACAAAATGTTACGGTATATCCATTGCCAATGGTCAGTTTTACAGCTTCTGAGGTTTGTGAAAATCAACCACCAACTATTTTCACCAATACTTCTTCGATTCAATCAGGAAGTAACGTTGGTTTTAACTGGGAATTTGGCGATGATAACAGTTCTACTTCATCAGTTGAGAACCCGATATTTAACTATGGAAGGCATGGTGATTTTATAGTTCAATTAGCTGTTACTTCCGATATGGGCTGTATGGATACTATTGTGGATACCATCAAAGTTAAACATAAGCCTACGGCTATTTTTAAACAAGACACAACAGGAGGATGTGCTCCGCTTTGTGTTAATTTTGTTAGTCAATCGACTGATAGTATTGGTATTCAAAATTGGAACTGGTGGTTTGAAAATAGTTACGGAGAAGGTTCTCATAAATACGAAGGATATTGCTACGAAAATGCAGGGACTTATGATG
>JALWSJ010000294.1 GCA_026993705.1 Flavobacteriales bacterium | reverse complement strand
ATTCCAAAGCCAAACTCCACATCATTATTGACAATGCTCGTTTTTCGATACTCACCGTAGCTATGGCTACGCTTGCGTGTCTCAAAACTGTGCTTGACAAATAATAATACGCATTTTGACTTTTCATTACAAAATCACTTACGGATTTAAGGTTCAATAAAAAAAGCCAAATTCGAACAATACGACATTTGGCTTTTTCTTTTTTATTTATCTTTTATTACTCTACTATTTTAAACTCTACTCTTCTATTTTTTGCTTTATCCAAAGCAGAGGTTCCATCAGAGGCTGAACGTAATGAGCTATGTGATTTAACGATTAGACGACTTTCATCTATTCCGTTTTTCACCAAGTATTCTTTTATTACCTCAGCTCTCTTTTCATCAATTTTTTGCCATTTTTCGTTATCTGGTTGTTTAGCTGCTGCAACTACTTCGTCTTTATCAGCGTGGGCATTGACTTCAATCTTAATTTCAGGATTTTCTTTTAGTAACTTTACTAAATTTTCTAAATCTGTTTCCATGATTGGATCGATGTCTGTATTTAAATTATCGAAGTAAATGGTTGAAAATTTAACTTGTTGCTCTAAAGTAAACCCGTCTTCACTGGTAAATTGTTTATGATAGATTACCGATTCACCGATACTTTCTTCTTTTTTATTACTGCAATCGCAATCTTCAGGATTTTCCAAGACAAACACCTCAATATTATCTACGTAATAATAGGCTTTAGGCATTTGAGTTCCTTTGATATCCGGTTTCTTTTTTAATTTTTCATACTTTGTATCTTTATTATTTTTAAAGTTTCCAATAATAAGATACTTTTCTTTACCAGATGCTTTGTATATTCCACAAACTGGCTCCCAATTGTAACGAGCCATTTTTACAGAATTATCCGAAGGGACTACTACGTGAGCTATTTCTTTTGCTTTTTCAAAAATAATATCTTCTTTAGACTCTATTTCTATTGGCGTTTTAGATACATACATTCCTAAATTGTTAACACCATATTTTGATAAATCCGAAAGACTTACATAATATTTGATACAATATTCAACATCTTTTTTGAGTGGCCCTATAAATTCTGTTTGAATGTAAGTTCTAGGCTCTTTATTGTTATAGCTATATGCAACAATTCCAGCATAGTTATCACCGTCCATTGGAAATTCACGCCCATAGACATTATCGGGTGCAGTGGCTACTTCTTTGGCTTTTTTAGAAAACAAATCGGCTTTCATAGCAGTTGGAGAAGTCCAATCTTTTGCCATTTCTATTTTCTTTAGCTTACTCAATTTACTGATTTTTCCATCGATGATTTCAAAACTCGGATTATCAATCAAATTGTTGTCATCATCTTCTTGTGCTTGTGTAGTTAAGGTTAGGCAACCTAAAATGGATAATGTTATTATATTTTTCATAGTTTTTGTTTTTACCCCTCCTTGACAGGTTCGTAATTTTCAAAAATAGTAATTATTTTAATACTTTTGTTATTGATGTTTATCTTTCTTTCGGCGGGGTTGATTTTACTGCTACTTATTAATCAAGTTTTATTCCAAAGTAATTTTTCGTTGATTTTGAGCTTTAAAATCCTCTTTCTTGCACTTGTACCATTTAAACATTGAAGCAAACTTTATAAAGCGTTTATTTTTTTTTATATTTTTTTATCGTCTAAGAAACTAAAAATCAATTTCTTGGCACTCATTCCACTCGCGTTAGGGACTATTAAGCGACTGTGAAAAACAGTTGAGTTTTTGAGCTAACGTAAAAATTTAGGTAATTTCATAATCCATTGATTTTCAATATTGTATTTTTACGTTAGTTGGAATCCCTAACACGGGGCATCTAAGCACAATAAAATGGTTTTATTTTCCTTATACTTCTTCAAAATAAATTTCTATAGCTGGGGCTATGCAAATTTATTTTTCATCGTCTAAGAAAACTAAATTCCATTTTCTTTGCATTTACCTGACCCGCGTTAGGGATAGGAACGGCATCCTTTTGCCCTCCCTCCTTTTGGAGGGCAAAAGATATAGTGGATAGCTCGACCCTAAAAACAAAAAAGAGCGTTTCCTGAAAGGATATGCTCTTTTTTGTTTTTAGGGGAACGCCCAAATAATCATTCTCATACTACCTTAGAATGGTAACATATCCAAAGTACTCGTGGAAATCTCCGGTGTATTTATCTTTTGTCTTTATTCTCCAGACATAAACATCTTGAGGGAGTTCTTTTCCTAAGCGAGTACCATCCCATTTTTCTGAAAATGAAGTGGTTGTAAAAGCTACATGTCCGTCTCTATCGAATATGGTTAAGTTGTATTCTGTTTGTTCTACTCCTTCTCCTTTTACAAAGAAGAAATCATTTATACCATCGTCATTCGGCGTAAAGGCTGTTGGTACATAGAAGGTATATACTCCATTTACAACGATGTCTTTAATAATCGTATCGGTACATCCATGCTGATTGGTTACTACCAACTCAACCGGATACACAAATGGTGCTTGACTTGAAAATTCAAATTCAGGATTTTCAAGGACTGATGTTCCGATTAGTGTACTATCGTTGAAGAACCACTCGAAAGAAACAGCATCAGTTGAGGATTCATTCTGAAATTCTACTGTTGATTCAAAAATATTTGTCGGATTTGGTGTCGCACTATAATCTGCTGTCGGGTAATCGAAAATTCTAATCATATTGACTTTTGTCGTATCAGCAACGCATCCATCAGGACTAGTTACAGTCAACTGCACATCATAATCTCCAGGTAGCGTGTAAACGTGTACGGGATTATTACTATTAGCTGTTGCTCCATCTCCAAAACTCCATTGCAATGTTCCTACTTGATTAGTAGGTGTTAGGTTATTAAAGGTTACCTGTACAGGGTAACATCCTGAATCTATATCGACTGTAAAATCAACTTGTGGTTCATTATACCAAAAGATAAACACACTATCCTTTTTCATTGGAGTAGTGCAATCGTCTGTTACCTCCACGTAATACAAGGTCGGAGCATTTGTCGGTGTTACAGTCAACGAACTTCCCGTACCTACTGCTTGACCATTAACATCAAACCAATTGTAATTATATGCACCTCCGTGCCCTCCATTGGCACTTGCAGTTAAGGTTGCTGGCAAACCAGGGCAAACGGTATCCACTATATTTGTGGTTACCAAAATAGGAGGGAATATACTTATAGCAATATCCAACGTGTCAGAAGAACATCCTAAGGAATCCAAGACATAGACATCAAATACACTATCATTCTGGAGAACTACTGATTCGTGATCAGAATTTCCTAAACCATTACCACTCCAATAATAGACATAAGCATTTACTCCGTTTCCTCCACTTACCGAACCATAAAGTTGAGCTGTACCCCCAATACAAATAATAGTATCGTTAGCAACAGTTAAGTTAACCGGAGAAGGTTCTGTTATCGTTATTAATGTATCTGCGGTTATTCCCAAAGTATCGGTCAAATGTATTAAATATTGCCCTGCTGTTAAGGTGTCAAAAACAACTGAATCCAACATGGTTGTTTGCGTTTCAAGAACACTTCCTGAAGGAGTCATCAAATCTACTATCCATTGAGGTCCATCGTTTCCGATAATATTGACGACAACCTGCCCATCATCATATCCGTCACACGTTGGTGAAGTTATGGTTGGTAAAGGTTTTAAACAATGTGCAACGACATGCATATCAGCAGAATCAGCACATCCACCGGCAATATTAGTTACCACTACTCTGTAATCAACGGTTGTAGCCGGCAATGCATAAAATTGCAAAGGATTAGCTCCTTGATGAACATCACCTGTTGGTGTCCAAACATATGAATAAGCTGTTGGGTCGGGGGTAGTAGGACAATGAACAAATTTGGTAACCGGTCTTTTTGTCGCTGTTGATGGCGAACCTGTATATGGACAAGCCGGAGTACCGTCACTTCGGTAATATAAAGCTGAAGTAAAGCTTGTATTTGTATAAGGTGTTGAAGCGTTATCCGTATAAGATTGTCCTATATTATTAAAACAAACTTGAATTACCAAATTAGATACTCCATCCCATTCATAAGCTGTGTTAAAGACAAAGTCATTCCAACCCATTCCTATCGTTACATTTTGAGGTGAAAAAACTTCTGTAAGACCTGTTTCCCAACTGGATAGAGATGTTGTTCCGGTACATCCCATACTTATTGAATAACTATTATACTGTGTCGTACTTCCATTCAAGTTAGTAACTTCAAAACTAATTTGCGTGATTTTACCACCGCTAAATCCCATTGCGTTTAACTCTGTGGCAGTATATAAGAATTGGTGTTTTGCATTTTTATACCAATTTCCAAAAGGTGCAGGATAACTTGTAGAAGTATTTTCTCCATCATTTGTTCCTAAAACATCCGTTGTTCCTCCTGAACACGCTGTATTAGCACTAGGACCACACATAGCAGGAATACCTCCTCCCAAATCTAAATCAAAGAAAACCGTATCACCACAATCGGGTGTCGTTGTATTGGTTGAAACCGTAACAACAGGGGCTACTTCAGAAATAACTGTAAATTGAACAGAATCGTGTTTTACACAACCTTGATTGCTTGTTATTTCAACAAAATACTCATAGTTACCTGAAGAAACAGGTGTTACAGTCGGATTACTAATCGCATCATTATCTAAATTGGCATTAGGAGTCCATAAATAAGTATAATTTCCTGTCGCCGTTGGTGTTACTTCCATTTGAATGGGACTGCTAATACATGATGTAGACGCTCCTTGTGTTAAGGTATAAGTAAAATCAGGAACTACGGTTATCGTTACGGTATCTCTATTATTACAACCAGCCGATAAATCACTCACCACTTCATAAGTTGTTGTTGTAGCAGGATTCGCAGTAGGACTATCACAAGGGTTACAACTAAAATTAGTTCCCGTTATCGGGTCTCCCGTAATAACATTCCAGTTAAAAACACTTCCGCCCGTCGCGTGTAATTGAGCACCTGCTCCTAAACACATGATTTGATCGGGACCGGCATAAGTACTACTTACAACCGTAGCTTCAACAATCATAGATGCTTGCCCAAACACCGGGCAAGCATTATCTCTCGCGGAGACAGAAATGGAAGTAAAAGGATTAGAACCGGGATTCGCCGTTAAACAAATGGTAGCACTAGCAGGCGAGAAAAAAGAAGTTTGAGTAAATGTAGCTCCAGGAAAAGCCGTTGCTACATTTGATTCTAAATAAATAGAATCTGTACTATTCGCATCTGTAAAAACAATATCAAAGCATACATTATCACCTTCACACATTTGAATAGCAGTGTTACTTGTTTGCAATCCTGTTCCTGAAAAATTTGATATCCCATTAGCAGGAGGAGATGGAGCAGCATTACCCGAACAGTTTATCACCTCAAACTGAAAATCTTGACGGAAAGTACCAACAAGATTTCCGTTATCATCATACTCTTGAATTAAAATAGCCACAACATAATTACCAATTGTTGTTGGAGTAAAAGAAACTTCTCCGGTTGTAGAGTTAATTGAAATACCGTTGATTGGTGAAGCTCCCGTATACCCCCCTGAATAGGAAACTATAGTAGTAGCGTCCTGCAAAGCATCAACTAAAGAATAAACCAATGTATTTCCGTCAGGCTCATAAGCTCCCATATTGTAGGTTGCTAATTGATTCGCACAAACATAGGGAATCGGTTGATTTGTAATAAAAGGAGATGAATTAGTAGGAGAAGTAGCACTGTTAAGCGTAGCTTCAAAGTAGTAATCATCTGAACTACCGGTTAAATTATTGGATGAATTTCGACAACAAGAACTATAGGAAAAAACCCACGAATCACATACTCCGAGCAACGTTACCGTATCGCTCCAAACATGCATGTAAATACCAGGTAAATTACCCCCATTACACTCGGACTGAGAAATTTGACTACCACATAACTGAGATATTTCTTGTTGATAGATATGATTTGTCAAGCTTGCAGTTGTAGAACCACCTAACCCGCAACTATTGGAAATATCAATCGATTCAGAACTATTTGTTATAAAGGCCGTTCCACAATCTTCATACAGTGTTAGCGTAACTATATATTGATTGTTACCAACATATTCATAAGAGATATTACCTCCGGGAACATGAGACGCAAAAGCATTTACCCCAATCATCGTCAAAACGAAAAAAAGGATTATGTTATACAGGGTTAATCGTTGTTTCATCATCATTTATAAATTCTAATATTTTCTAATTGCTCATCAATACTACGTTAGTTGCCTTAATAGGTAGGCAATTTACATTTTTTATATTTTTTTCAATTAAAAAATCAAATCTTATTGTATTTCGCACCAAAATAAATTAACTTTATACGTATCAAACATTAATTCCGACGATATTATGATTCATCTTTTTGTAGTCGATGACCACCGAATGGTAGTGGATGGTATTCAATCCTTTTTAGAAAAATCTAAGGAATTAAAAGTAATAGGCTCTGCTCAATCCTTTGATGAAGCCTTACGTAAAATTGTAAACAATGACTTGTCTTTTGATCTCCTTCTTACTGATTATCATTTAGGAGAAAAAACAGGAATAGATTTATACGATGAGTTAAAAAAACGAAAGATTCAATTCAAAACGATAGTTTTTACAATGTATAGCAATAAAAAATTAGCCGGCATGTTAGCTGCAAAAGGTATCGAAGGCTATGTTGAAAAAAACTCTTCACAGCAAACATTAATCAAAGCTATCCATTCCGTTATGAATGGAAGCACTTTCTACCCTGAAGAATTTTCGTTAAATTCAAATAACAATATAAACAATAGGACAGATGCGTTTTCTTTAGAATTTGGACTATCAAATCGAGAAAAAGAAATAGCTCTTTTGGTAATCGAGGGAAAAAGTACAGATAAAATAGCCAAAGAATTAAATCTAAGTCCGGCAACAGTTTCTACGCACCGTAGAAATTTAAACAATAAAACTAAAGCATATACTCCTTTAGATTTGTATAAACTTTACCAAAAATTTTCTTAATTTCATTTCAAAAAAAAGCGGCAATCAAATTTGATTACCGCTTTTTTACTCTTTATTACCACTTATTACAATACTGAAACAGCATCTGCATATTTGATAAATTCTCTATCTTTTTTAGCTTTCTCTTTCAATGACGCGTCTTTACTTATTGCTGTTTTTAAGTTATTCAACATCAACTCTTTATTATTTGTTCTAGCTCCAATAATCGCTTTTAAATAATAAGCTAAAGCCTCATCAGCATCAGCACTTTCGTCAATAATAGCTAAAGCAGCATCTGCTTCTCCATTTAAGATTTTAGCTAAAGCAACGTTTAACGTTTTATAATCTCCCATATTAGAGATAGCGTCAGCATAGTTCCCATCTTGAATACCTATTATCCCTTTGTTATAGTTCGTTTCAGAAGCACTTCCAGCTTGTTCAAAATATTCAGCAGCTTTTACTTTATCTCCTTTTACATGAGCAATTGCACCAAGGTTATTCAATATAATTTGATTTGACTCGATACCATTTGCCTTTTCAAATTCAGTAGCAGCCTCATCAATATTATTCAATTGATACAAAACATACCCAACATTGTTTGATGTTCTATAATCATTCCCGTATAAACGTTCCGCCTCTTTGTAAACCCTTAACTTCTCGTTTAAGTCATCGTACAATTCCGCCGTATAAAGCAATTCTTCAACAGTCAAAATATCAGGATTTGTTTTCGATAATTGTTTTAACTCTTCATCACTATATCCGATTTTATCGTAAGTAATCGTCATCGTAGAACGTCTTAACTTAGGAAGCACCTCTTTCTCCAAGAAAGAATACGTCTTAGCCATATTTTTAATCTCTTCCTCTCTTTTATTTAAATCGGATGTCATTTGCAACACTCTTAGAATAAGATCTTTATCTTCATTCGTTGTTTTTTGAACCTCAGCTTTAAAACCCTCCCAATCTTCACCTTTAGGTTGCAATGTGATAAAACCTTCTTCCGTTCCTTTCGTGAAATTGTTTTTTGCCATTACACCTTTAAGGTAATCCGCCGCAGATTTTGCTCTATCCTCAGCCAAAGTAGCATTTTTTTCAATTTCACCTTCCGGAGAAGCATAAGCCATAATATTAACAGACTTCATTTCTCTTTTAGGATTAGTTACCGCCTCAGCTATAAAAGCTTCAAAAGCAACAATATCATCTTGTTTCAACTCTGACTTTCTAACATCAAATTTAGCTTTCAAGTAGTTGATTGTTGCCGATGTTGTTTCTTCAGTTGTTCTTACAAAATTATCTTTAGCATACATAACCTTATCATCAAACTGAACTAACAAAGGAGTAACAATCGTACCATCAGCAATCTTATCCGTTGTAATCAAATCTTTTACTTTAGTTCCTTTCTTAGGTAAAACTTTAACAACTAATTTACCTACTTCCATACTAGGTTTATAATCCACTGTACTCGTGTACGTAAAAGACTTTCCTTCCTTAGGTATAACCTCTCCATTTCCGGCTGCTTTCTCTCCTTGAAAGATTTTTGTATCAAAAGGAATTTCCGTTCCGTCTTCACAAATAAATGTTGGTGTTACCTCTACGATTGCTTTTTTGTGCAATCCTTTCTCAATAAATTTCCCATCGATATCCAATTTTACTTTATCTCCGTGCATTTCCAACGGATTTTGCTTAACATTGTATTCAATGTCTTTTACCAAGTCACAACTGTTCAATAACATTCCTCCGGCGAATACCGAAGTTAACGCAATTGCTTTTAAGTTTTTTGTTTTCATCATTATATAGTGATTAATAGCGTATTAATTGTACGTTTATATTAAAAATCGTGCAAGTATAAGGACAATTTTTTTTATAAAAAAGGAAGAAAGTTAGTATTATTCTTTTTGTTTGTTTTTTTTCTGTTAAATCGACTACCATTCTTCATCTTGACCTTGATTATTTAACCCGTCAAACTCTTCATTATTATAGTCATCAATACTCGGCTGATTCATTTTAAACTGTGTGCAATCCAATGGGTCGTTAATTACACTTGGAGGTTTTGGAAAATCTCCCTTCGAAATATTTAAAGTCGAATCCGCATATACTTTATTCATGTAGTATCCCCAGATTGGCAATGCCATATTTGTTCCCATCCCTAATTGAAGACTTCTAAAACGTACGGCTCTATCCTCTGCTCCAACCCATACTCCAGTAACTAAATCAGGTGTTAAGCCCATAAACCATCCGTCAGATTGATTTTGAGTTGTTCCTGTTTTTCCGGCTATTGGTGTTTTTATACCTGCATAAGGTCGTTTTTCGGTTTTACGCCCTCTTATACGAATTGCAGTTCCCCCAACCAAAGGTCTTCCGTTTTTCCCTTTAGCCGTTGGGTGCTGAATACCTGAAGTTACTCTTTTCATCATTTGTAATATTGTATAAGCAGTATATTCTGCCCATACTTCTTTCGCCGTTTGTTTCGGCTCATAAATTAAATTTCCGTTTTTATCTTCTATTCGCTGAATAAATGTTGGTGTAATATAAACCCCATTATTCACAAATGCTGTCATTCCACTTACCATTTCATAAACCGACAAATCAAAAACACCTAAAGCCATGGATGGAACCGGCTCGAATCGAGAAGTATCTATACCCAATTCGGCAACACGGTTAAATACTTTTTGTGGCATACCATCTTTCCCTATAATATGAGCCGTAATATTATTCATTGAAGCAGCTAAAGCAAAAGTATAGGGTGTTAATTTGTTGGAGTATTTTGCCCCTGCATTCCCCGGACACCATAATTTATTCCGTTTTTCATTATACGGAACTTCTACACAATACTGCATATCAGGGACTTGATCACACGGATGAATTGCCCCCACTTCTATGGCTGTTGCATACACAAAAGGCTTAAAAGTAGAACCGACTTGCCTCTTCCCGTTTTTCACCATATCGTATTTAAAATGACGAAAATTAGGACCACCTACCCATGCTTTCACATAACCATTATGCGGATTGATAGACACCATAGCCGCACGCAAGATACTCTTGTAGTAACGAATAGAATCCATGGCTGAAATCAGTGTATCTTTTTCATAATTCGGCGACCACCAATCAAAGACTCTTATTGTTCTCTTTTCGTTAAACAAACTATCTATTTCTTTACTAGTCCTTACCGGCGTATCGTTCCCGCAATAATCGCAGTGGTAATGGTCGCCCTCTCGATGTATATCTCTTGTTCTTTCACAATAACTACATACTTTCCCGGTAAGCATCTTGTACATCTTAGAACGCCTTTTCGCACGTTGCATCAAGGTATCAATTTGAGCTTTGGACAAGTCGTTAGAAAAAGGCGGATTTTTCCATTTGGCATTATTCTTAAAAAAAGCTTTTTGCAAATCATGCTTCAGATGTTCTTCTACCGCATACTCTGCATACTCTTGCAATCGCGAATCAATAGTTGTATATATTTTTAATCCGTCTGAATAAATATTATAAGGATTTCCGGAAGGGTCGGTATAAACATACTTCCCATTTTCGTCCTTTTTACCCAATATTTTAGTTACTTCTTTCCGTAACGTTTCTCTAAAATAAGGAGCTAAACCGGATTGATGGTCAACACGTGTATAATGTATTCCCAACGGCAATGTTTTAAGTGAATCAAATTGCTCTTGTGTAATAAACCTACTCTTTTTCATCTGAGCAAACACCACATTCCTCCTGTGTTTAACTGTATCCGCATGCCTAAGCGGATTAAACAGCGAAGGATTTTTTGCCATACCTACAAGCATTGCTGCTTCGTGTATTTCCAATTCTTTTGGTGTTTTACCGAAATAAACCTGCGAAGCTGAATTAATCCCCACGGCATTATTTAAGAAATCAAACTTATTGAGATACATCGTTATAATCTCCTCCTTCGTGTAATTTTTCTCCAAACGAGTAGCAATAATCCACTCTTTAAATTTTCGCTTCACCAACTCCCACTTAGATAATCGCTTTCTTGGAAACAACAGTTTTGCCAATTGCTGAGAAATCGTACTTCCACCTCCTTGACTTTTCTTATTTAAGACCACACCTTTTACAACCCTTCCCAAAGCTCTGACATCTACACCGGAATGCTCGTAAAACCGTTCATCTTCTGTAGCTACCAATGCCTTGGGCAACCACGGCGACAAATCATTGTAATCAGCATTTGTGCGATTTTCTCTAAAATATTTCCCCAACACCACATTATCCTGCGTATAAACCGTAGTAGCCAGATTAGACTTCGGATTTTCCAACTCTTCAAAACCCGGCAAAGTCCCATCATCCGCCAATTCCAGCATAAAAAAAACACCCGCCATAGGTATCAGCACAGCCAACCAAAGCAAAAGCAACAAAAAGAACTTCGTACCTTTCTTCAATCGCTTCTTTTCCTCCTTTATCTCTTCGGGCTTATCGTCTCTAATTTCATCCATACCACAAAGATAAATAATTTTAAGTAATTCCTGTATGTTTATAATTTGGGCGTTCCCCTAAGCCGATAAACAAACATACCGCTCTAGCGGAACGTTTGTTTATCGGCTTAGGGTCGGGCTATCCGCTATATCTTTTACCCTCCAAAAGGAGGGAGGGCAAAAGGATGCCGCTCCTATCCCTAACGCAGATGAAATAAGTGCAAGAAAGTGGAGTTTGCAGTTCTCAGACGATGAATATTTTCTTTGTATAGCCCTAGCTATGGAAATAAAATATGAAGAAGTATGAGAGCGACAAAAACGCTTTATGTGTTTACTTTCATTTCGTGTTAGAGATACGATTCCTAACGCAAAGAAAATATGTACTAACAAATAAAATACATTCTTATCCCCTCTTCATTTTGATAAAATCAATTTCATCCCTTCTTTTATGTCTATCATTTTTGTAGTAAAGGCGGTAATTATTCCAAAAACACCTACTATAAGAAAACCTATTCTCCAATCTATATCGAGGGCAAATTGAAGGTATGCAAAAACACCAATTTCCATAACTAGAACAAACACGAATAGCGGTTTCCAATCTTTTAACGATATATTTAGTTGTAACACGCGGTAAGAGAGATAAATTTGCCCCAATACGGTAATCAGTTGCGTTACCAAACTCGCCAATGACGCTCCGTAAGCTCCTGCTTGCGGAATCCAATAATAATTTAATATGAAATTGAGAAGAACGCCTAACAAAGCTAATCGGTTTAACCTTTTTAAGTTTCCGTTTGCTGTTAACAACGTTCCGAAAATATAAGTGGAACTAATCGCTACAAAACTAAGCATCAATACTCCGAAAGACGCGGAAGAATGTTCTAAAACGACTTGTGAAACCGCTCCATATCTCCACTCTATTATTTCCTTTCTAAAAACAAAGCAAGCCGTGGCTACAGTGAAAGAAACAGCAAAAATCAAGCGAAAAGAACCTATAAGCAATTCTTCTATTTTTTCTTTTTGCTTTAGCATTTTTGAGAACAATGGCAATAATAGACCTGCAAATAAATAACCTATCATACTAAAGGCTTCAAAAAATCGATAACCTTGTGCATAAATTGCGGTTTCTTCTTTTCCCGACATTCGTTCGAGCATGACAGCATCGGAACGGTAATAAATCATCATAAGAAAGATTAGTATCGCATAAGGCGAACTTTGCTTGAGCAGTGCCAGTGAAAAAACTTTATTAAAACGAATACGAATCACTCCGATTCTGTTATATAACACAGCCACTGCAAACAATAGTGTTACTGCATAAGCAAAAGTCTGTGCATAAGCAAACCACATGATATGAAATTCCGAATAACTTCTCCCCCAAAGCAAAAATGATAGAACACCTATCAAAATAAAACGGTCTAAAACCGAAATTACACTATCGTACCGAAACAATAAGAGACCGGCTATATTTGAACGCATATACAGAATAAAAGCGACCAACACCTGATTGAAAGCGAGTACTGCCAATAAATTAAAATATGAAACTGGATAATCCAATACTATTGCCGACAGAAAAACCAATAAAAAATACAACACAGACAATCCTACTCTTATCGTCAGAAGGGTGGAAAAATATTTTTTTAACAAAAAATGATGTTGTGCGATATTTCTGGTGTTGTAATTTACAATTCCAAAATCTAAAAAAATATTAAAAATATAGGTTAGTCCCAACAAAGAAAAATATACACCGTAGTCCTCTCCTGTTCGCCTTAGTATTTCTGCATCTATACCCAAAATATAGAAAGGCTTAACAATTACATTGAGCAAAAGGACAAACAATAAATTGAGTATGAATTTTTTTTGCATCTTGTTTTTCTGTATGTTGACTTATCTGTTCTCTTCAACTACTTTGCGAATGTACAAACAAAAATCCCCTGACTTTTATTTTATCGAGGGATTTTAATTTTGAATTCTTTTCTTTCCGTCAAGAGTATTTCCATAGCCGGGACTTTGCAAAGATTTTTTTCATCGTTTAAAGAAACTGAAATTCATTTTCTTACCGCTCATTTTACTGAGACCTAGTAGGTTTTCAAAACCTACTAGGTCTGAAAAAAGATTAGTCACACGTTAGGGATAGAAGCGGCATCCTTTTGCCCTCCCTCCTTTTGGAGGGCAAAAGATATAGCGGATAGCCCGACCCTAAAAGCAAAAAAGAGCGTTCTCCATAAGAGAATGCTCTTTTTTGCTTTTAGGGGAACGCCCAAATTTTCTTCTTAATAGTAAATCAGACGTCTTACTTTGGCTACGTGTTTTGCTAAGCGGATTACTTGTTTGGTATAACCAAATTCGTTATCGTACCACGTATATAAAGTAGTACTTTTTCCGTCTTCCGACACAATCGTTGCGTTGCTATCAAATACCGAAGGGCAAGTGTTTCCGATGATGTCGTTGCTTACCAATTCTTCGTTGACTTGATAGTTGATTTGATTGACTAATGCTCCTTTTAACGCTGCTTTTTTTATAGCTTCGTTTACTTCTTCCAAGTTTGTTTTTTTCTTGAGGTTTAAGTGCATAATTGCCAACGAACCATTTGGTGTTGGTACTCTCACTGCATTTGCGGTAAGTTTCCCTTCTAACGAAGGAACTACTTTGGTTACGGCTTTTCCTGCTCCGGTGGATGTAATAACCATATTGATTGCCGCCGAACGTCCTCTTCGTGGTTTTTTGTGCATATTATCCAACAGGTTTTGGTCGTTGGTGTAAGCGTGTACGGTTTCAATGTGTCCTTTTTCTATATCAAAGGTGTCTTCGATAACTTTTAGTATCGGACTGATGGCATTGGTTGTACATGAAGCCGCCGAAAATATATCGTTTTCCTCCAAATCAAACTCATCGTGATTGATACCGTAAACAATATTTGGCATCCCTTTTCCCGGTGCGGTTAACAATACTTTTGATATTTCTTTGTTGTTTAAGTGGCGTGATAGTGTTTCTTTTGTGTTGAACACTCCGGTACTATCGATTAATAGAGCATCATTGATTCCGTATTTTGAATAATCAATATCGTCGGGTTGTTTGGCTTCTATCAACTGTACTCTTTGCCCGTTGACGATTAAGGCTTTGTTTTCAAGGTCTTCTTCTACTGTTCCTTTGAATGCTCCGTGAACGGAATCGTTTCTTAACAAGGCTGCTCTTTTTACGATTTGATCGTCGGTTACGGTTCTTAATACGATGGCTCTTAATAACAATTGCTGTCCTTTTCCTGCTTGTTTGATTAGTTCTCGGACAACTAAACGCCCAATTCTACCAAATCCATATAGAACTACGTCTTTAGGTTGAAAAGTGTGTTTGTCTTGACCGATAAAATTTTCTAATTTATTAGATAGGAAATCGTTGATTGAAGTGTAGTTTGCTTTTTCTTCTATGTACTCTGCCGTTAGCTTACCTAAGTCTATTTTTGACGGTGCTAAATCTACATTCAGCATTGCACTTGCTACTTCTGCTGCGGTATGAATATCGATGGGTTGGTTCAATACTTTGTTGGCGTAGTTTGAAAATAGGTTAATTACTTCAGGAAGGCTTATGTCAACTAAGTGATTTCTGAATAGAACGAGTTCTACTCCTTTGTTAAACATTAAATTTCCAACGGAGTTGACTAAATCTACCGCTGCTTTTTTTTGTTTTACATAGTCGTTAAGACCTTCTTGATAACCTGCTTTTTTTTCTA
>JALWSJ010000293.1 GCA_026993705.1 Flavobacteriales bacterium | reverse complement strand
CGTTAGATTAGCCCCCGAAGTAGATGAAGAAGACGACGAAGACGATTGGATTTAAACCAATAATTTGGGCGTTCCCCTAAACACAAAAAGCACATACCCTAAAGGGATACGTGCTTTTTGTGTTTGGGGTCGGGCTATCCGCTATATCTTTTGGGCTGCATATATGCAACACCCCAAAAGGATGCCGCTACTATCCCTAACGCGAAACAGGTGAGTGCAAAAAAAACGGAATTTAGTTTTCTTAGACCATGAAAAATTCTTTTCCATAGCACCAGCTATGGAAAAAAAATATGAAGAAGTATAAGGATACTAAAAACATTTTATTGTGCTTAGATTAACTGTGTTAGGGATTCCAACTAACGCAAAAATAAAATACTGATAATCAAATAATTATAAAATAGCTGGTATTTTTACGTTAGCATCAAAACTCAACTGTTTTTCACAGTCGCTTAATGATCCCTAACGCGGGCGAAATTGGCGGATAGAAAATGAATTTTTAGATTCTTTTGACGATGAAAATAGTAAACACCCCATTACTCATCTCCAAAACTCCTTACAAATTGTTGATTAATATCCCCCTTTGTGAAATAACTTTTAATCCATTCTTAACGATTAATTAATAATATAGCACTAATTTAGCAACCTAATTGAAATTAATACGTCAGTAAGAAAGATTAAGAGTATTAATTAAAACCAAAAAAGTTGAAACACTTTATCACAACCGTAAAATTCGCAACCCTTTGTTGGTTTGTGTTTTTAGGGCTTTCTACTCGAATAACCGCTCAATGCTTCCAAATAGAAAGCATATTAGTTGACGCCTGCGGACTTCCCGAAGGAGAAAACGAAATGGTTCGTTTTGCAATAGGTTCAACAGACCTCTCCACTTCTGATTTAACCGTAAGTTGGGCAACAACTGCAAACAATTGGCTGGGCGTTTGTCAAAGTGCATCTACAGCTCAAACCACAGCCCAACTCAATGCTACAATTACTACTTGTGGCTATTTAAAAGAACCTGTAAACGGAGTTTTACCCGCCAATTCAAAAGTTTTACTAATTACAAGTACGAATATAGACGTAAATGCCAATTCATTTGATGGATTAAACGACACACTATATGTGATTTACCAATGTGCAGGAAATACTGCCGGACATTTTGGTAATTATAACAGTAGTTCTTCTACTCGAACACTTACTATGAATTTTGCAGGAGGATGCACCGATGTTGTTTCGTACGATAGGAGTCTTTTAGTCAATCAAAACGGAATACCGGGAGAACCATCTGCATTAAGAGACGGCGGAGTAGTTGATTACACACCAAATGGAACACCAACATACAACAACTATGGTTGCCAAGCACCAATTACAGCTACTTCCATTTCTATAACAGGAACACCAACAACCATCTGCCCGCAAGACACGGTTGCTTTAACAGCAACCGCAAGTAATAACAACGTTATTTGGTGGGGAGGAGCAGGAACATTCTCAGCACAAAACACGACCTCCGTAAGTTACTACTCATCAAATACAGATAATTTTCCATTATGGATTTATGCAGGAATTGTCATCCCTTGTGGAGATACTATTAAAGACAGCATTCAAATCACTCAAAGTACCTCATCTAATTTATCCGTTACAGCTTCCGCTAACTCCATTTGTGAAGGCGATGTTATCACTTTAACAGCCACAGGAGCAAACGCTTTAATTTGGTTTGACGGAACAACAAATTCAACCACCACTATTGATACTTCAGGTACTTTTTACGCTTATACTACTGCTTGCGGTATCGATTCTTCAGGCGTGACTATCACGTGGAATGGCGTACCACCAACAGTAACACTTTCAGGTGATTCAACTATTTGTCAAGGAGAAACAACTGTAATAACTGCCACTGGGGACGCACCATTTACTTGGCATGACAACACAACAGGTACTACTTTTTCTGCAACAAATAGCGGTTTAATTTACGCGACTGCAAGCAATACTTGTGGTAGCGACACTGCTTTTATGAATATAACCATAACAGGAACACCTCCAACCGCTCAAATAACAGGCGACACTACGATTTGTGATAATACACCAACCACTTTAACAGCGTCAGGAGGAGACAGTTACTTGTGGCAAGACGGCTCTACCTCAACAACACTTTCCTCTCTTGCCCAAAGTGGCTACGTCATCGTGTCCAATGGTTGTGGTTCGGACACAGCTCATTTTAATATTATTGATTTGGGAACTTCACCTTCGGTTTCTCTTAGCGGTGATTCAACTATCTGCCAAGGAGAAACAACTATTATAACCGCTTCGGGAAATGCACCTTTTACTTGGCAAGACAATTCTACTGGTAATACCTTTTCAGCCACAAACGGTGGTTTAATTTTCGCAACAGCCAATAACGCTTGTGGGAGTGATACAGCTTTTATGAACATTATCATAACCGGAACTTTACCAACTGCTCAAATTAGCGGAGATACGATTATTTGTGATAATACACCAACCCTTTTAACAGCGTCAGGAGGTGATAATTATTTATGGCAAGACGGCACTACGGCTACATCATATTCTACTCTTACTCAAAACGGTTACGTTATTGTTTCCAATGGTTGCGGTTCAGATACAGCTTATTTTAACGTGGTTGATATGGGAAACTCTCCTTCAGCTTCTATAATGGGAAATGTAAATATCTGCACCAATAAAATTTCAACCTTTACTGCTAGTGGTGGAGATACTTACGTATGGAGTGACGAAAGTACTTCGTCTTCGTTTTCAACCAACCAAGCCAATCCAATTTATGTCATTGCTATTAATCAATGTGGTCAAGACACCGCCTATTTAAATTTAATCGACCAAAGTGTTACCGCTGATTTTGAAATGAGTGACTCTGTTGGTTACCAACCATTAATCATTGATTTCACCAATTATTCAAACAATGCCAATCAATATGTCTGGGATTTCGGAAATGGGGTTACTTCAACCAATGAAGATGAAGAGCAAACTTATACGCAACAGGGATTATATACAGTTCAATTAATAGCTGCCAATGCTTTTTGTACAGATACTGCAATTTCCCTAATTAATATTTTAGATAACGCAAATGTATTTATCCCAAATTCATTTTCACCTAACGGAGACGGATTAAATGATTCATTTGTACCGGTTTTAACAAGTATTTCAACCGAAAATTTCTCTTTCATGATTTTTAACAGAAATGGAGAGATTATTTTTAACACTTCCCAACCCGGAGAAGCTTGGTATGGAAATTATCTCGGTCAACCTGTACCTGTTGATACCTATGTTTGGAAAATTATATACAGAGAAGCCGGAAGTTCTGTTAAAATAGAAAAATACGGGCATGTAAATTTAATTCGCTAGAATAGCTAGAATACCTTTAAACTTTAAAACAAGTCTTATAAAGCGTTTTATTTTCCTTCCCCATCTTCATAAGCTCATCTTTTCATCCTTGATAGTCAACTATTAGTCAAAAAACGGTGTGGTGAATGTTAAATTTTACTTAAAATCTATTATCTTAGTAAATTAACTCAGAATTAATCAATTAACTATTATCAACTAATCATATATAGAACATTAATTACTATAGACTTATGAAGAATGCAATCAGTTTTATTTTATTTTTGTTATTGAGTGAATTTCTTATTGCTCAAGGAGAAGGTAACAATTGGTATTTTGGTGTATATGCAGGAATCACATTCAATACTGCACCTCCATCCCTGTTAAACAACGGCAAAATTTCAACAAGCGAAGGTTGTGCTGCCGTAAGCGATAAAGATGGTAATTTGGTATTCTATACTGATGGTTCTTTTGTTTTTGATGCCAATCATAACTTGATGCCAAATGGTTCAGGCTTGTACGGAAATCCAAGTTCCACCCAATCTTCAGTAGTCTGCCCTAAACCTGGAACATACAACTATGCTTTAAGAAGATTTGACAGATATTATATAGTAACAATAGACGCTTCTGGAAGTGAAGGTATTTATGCCGGAGTTCGATATACCGAAGTTGATATGACGGCAAATGGAGG
>JALWSJ010000292.1 GCA_026993705.1 Flavobacteriales bacterium | reverse complement strand
CCTGTTGATATGTCTTATATCTTTTTCTCAATTTTCTTGCTTTTATGATTTATAAAAACTAATGAACAACTTGTTAACAATAGAAGTTTACATACTACCTTGATTTGTAGGATATTTAACTTTTTATACACATTTTAGTTTCCTAATAACTGTTAAAAATTGTTTACTTTTTATTTTTTCAAATTTATACATTTTATGTGTATAACTTGTTATTTAATTCCCTTAAACTTTTTATAACAAACAGTGCTTATTTCAATAATTGTTATAGCAGAAATTATATATCATTTTTGCAAGCTTTTTTTATCAGTTTTTTCCAACAGCTATTAACAAGTTATGAAACTAAAATACACGTAAATTGTTAACAACCTTACTACGCTCTAATAGTCAAATGATTAGCTTGTTTATAGGTTTTTGGGCGTTCCCCTCCTTTGCAAAACAAACATACCGCTTAGGCGGAACGTTTATTTTGCAAAGGAGGGTCGGGCTATCCGTTATATCTTTTGTGTTGCATATATGCAACAACACAAAAGGATGCCACTTCTATCCCTAACGTGTGCAAAATAAGTACAAAGAAAATGGAATTTAGTATTCTTAAACGATGAATATTTTCCCATTTTTTCTTTGTATTATACTTAATATATAAAGAAAATGTAAGAAAGTTAATAACTAAGCCAAACTCAAAATTTTATCCATAATACCATGTGCTAATTCATCGGCTTTTTCTTTGCTTTGACTTTCGGAATAAATTCTAATGATAGGTTCGGTATTACTTTTACGCAAGTGTACCCATTCTTTATCAAAGTAAATTTTAACACCATCTATGGTATCTATTTCGTAAGATTTATATTCTTCAGCTATAGAATCGAGCAAAGCATCTACATCCATTTGAGGATTCAACTCTATTTTATTTTTAGAAATAGTGTATTGTGGATAACTGTTTTTTAGTTCCGAAGCCTTCATTTTACTTTTAGCTAAATGCGTCAGAAATAAAGCCACCCCTACGAGAGCATCTCTACCATAGTGAAGCTCAGGGTAAATAATACCACCGTTACCTTCTCCGCCTATTACAGCATCAACATCTTTCATCATTTTAACCACGTTTACTTCACCAACGGCAGAAGCTTTATATATTCCTCCGTTTTGTTCGGTAACATCTCTCAAAGCACGAGTCGAAGATAAGTTAGAAACTGTATTTCCTTTTGTGTTTTTTAATACATAATCTGCAACGGCAACCAATGTATATTCTTCACCGAACATCGTACCATCTTCATTTACAAAAGCCAATCTATCTACATCTGGGTCAACTACTATACCCAAATCAGCTTTTGTTTCAAGTATTTTATTTGAAATTTCAGTTAAATTTTCAGGTAAAGGTTCAGGGTTATGCGGAAACTCACCCGTAGGTTCACAATACAATTCAATAATATACTTAACGCCTAAAGCCTTCAATAAAGCTGGTATAAAAATTCCTCCTGTGCTGTTAACACAATCACAAACGATTTTAAAATTAGCTTTTGCTATAGCATCTTTATCGACTAAGGGTAGATTTAAAACCGCATCAATATGTTTTTGAAGGTAAGAATCATCTCTTTTTACTTTACCTAAGGTATCAACATCAGCAAAAGTAAAGTCTTCACGTTCTGCGGTCTCTAATATTTTTTTACCTTCTTTATCAGAAATAAACTCCCCTTTTTCATTGAGTAGTTTTAAAGCATTCCATTGTTTTGGATTGTGGCTTGCCGTAAGTATAATTCCACCTTGAGCTTGTTCCATAGGAACAGCAATTTCAACAGTCGGAGTAGTAGATAAATCCAAATCTACTACATCTATTCCCAAACCTTGCAATGTGCCGATGCAAAGTCGTTTAACCATTTCTCCCGATATTCTGGCATCTCTTCCCACCACTACTTTAGGTCGAATATCTTTATGATTAGCTTTTATCCATTCCCCGTATGAAGCTGTAAATTTAACTACGTCCAAAGGCGTTAAATTATCACCTGTTGTTCCTCCTATCGTACCTCTTATTCCTGATATTGATTTGATTAATGTCATCGTTTTATAATTTTTATGTAAAAATAAAGGAATATAAGCTACACTTTCACAAAAGTTATAAATAGAAATAAAAAACGGAGTGTTGAAAAGGTGGTAAGGAAAGAAATATTTATAATTCAATTTGAATAGATTTTCTTCTTTTTTTAACAAATTGACTTAGTTTATTCATATAATTTATACCTTATCGGGTATAAAATAATAAAAATAAGTATGTATTATACCCGATAGGGTATAGTTTTTATAATTCGTAGATTAAACAAGTAACTACCTAAACAACTGCACTGTACCAGTCTTAGTAATAGAATTTTTAGAATAAGAAGTAGCAGTAATAATATAGAAATAAGTACCTGACGGAACTTTTTGACCCGCTGGAAAAGTAACACCGTCCCAATAACCGTTTACACCCCACCAACGAAAAATAATTTCTCCCCATCTGTTGTAGATTGCCCCATCTACTTTCTCTATGTTGGTGTATTTAGGTCTGAAAACATCATTAATACCATCGCCATTTGGAGTAAAAACATTAGGTACTTCTACCTTCGCAGAATCTTGAGCGTAAGAAAATTGAATACCAAAAAATAAAACTCCCGTTAAAACAAAAAGCTTTAGTATTTGACCTATATTTTCTTTAATATGTACTAACATTTGTAACAAATGTAATATTTTTAATTAAAAACTATAAGTTGTATTCCATAACATTATCAATTTCTCTGACAAAAATAGTAATTTGCGTAACTTTTGTTGCTTGCCGACAAAACAAGGCACTATATATTTGCCTTAAATCAAAAAATGATAAAAACACATGAAGTCTATCCGTTTAAAAAGATATTTTCCCATACTAGATTGGCTACCCAACTATTCAAAAAAAGATTTTATAGCCGACTTACCCGCAGGATTAACCGTTGGCGTAATGCTTATTCCTCAAGGAATAGCTTATGCTCTTATTGCTAAATTGCCACCAATTTATGGGCTGTATGCGTCATTAGTTCCGCAAGTTATTTATGCCATTTTTGGAACATCAAGACAATTGGCAGTTGGTCCTGTTGCAATGGATTCATTAATTGTGGCAGCAGGTATTACGGCAATCGGAAGTGTATCTCCTGATCAATATATTACTATGGCAATAGCTTTAGCTTTTATGATGGGAATTATACAGTTTTCATTAGGAATATTTCGACTTGGTTTTTTGGTAAGTTTTTTATCCAAACCAGTAATTAGTGGATTTACTTCCGCGGCAGCTATCATAATTGGTCTCAACCAATTTAAGCATCTATTTGGTACGCACATAGAAAGAAGCAATCAAGTACATATATTATTATACAATACAATCAAAAAAATTCCGGAAATTAATATACCTACTTTTATCATAGGTGTAGGTTCTATATTAATGATTATCGGTTTAAAGAAGTGGAATAAAAAAATACCTTCGGCTCTAATAGTGGTTATTGTCGGTATTTTGGTAGTACAACTTTTTGGTTTGGATAAGTACGGAGTAAAAGTAGTAGAAGACATACCTAAAGGATTACCTAAATTCTCTATTCCAACTATAGATATGCAGTTTTTTTCGGAGTTGTTTAGTCTTGCTGCTACTTTAGCACTAATAGCCTTTATGGAAGCTATATCCGTAGCTAAAGCAGTAGAAGAAAAACATGACGATTACAAGGTAAATCCCAATCAAGAATTAATAGCCTTAGGATTAGGAAATATTGTAGGTTCAACATTCCAATGCTATCCAACCACTGGTGGATTTTCCCGTACTGCTGTAAACGATCAATCTGGAGCCAAAACCAATATGGCTGCCGTTATTTCTGCTTCGGTAATAGCACTTACACTCTTATACCTTACTCCTTTATTTTATTATCTTCCTAAAAGCGTATTAGCAGCCATCATTCTAGTAGCAGTATATGGGCTGATAGATTTTACCTATCCAAAAGAACTTTGGAATTATAAAAAAGATGATTTACTAATGCTTTTAGTTACTTTTATTGTAACCTTAACCATAGGCATAAAAGAAGGCATAATGATAGGAGTTTTATTATCATTAGCACTATTAATTTATAGAAGTACAAAACCTCATATAGCCGAGTGCGAAAGGGTAGAAGGTACAGATTACTACAGAAATGTAGAACGCTTTGAAAATACAACAGAAAACCCCGAAGTACTCATTATTCGATTAGACGGACAACTTTATTTTGCCAACATTGATTTTTTTAAGCAAGAATTGATGGAAAAAGTAGAAACAAAAGGAAAACAGCTTAAATTAGTCGTTTGGAATGCCGAAAGTGTCAATCATTTAGATTCAAGTGCAATCATTATGCTAAAAAATATTATATTTGAACTACGTGAAAAAGGTATCCTATTTGCCGTAGCAGGAGCCAAAGGACCTATAAGAGATTTATTATTCAAAAGTAAACTGGCAGAAGTAATTACACCTGATTTAATGTTTGCCGAAGTCAGCAAAGCTATAGAATGCGTAGAAAACCAAACACATGCAGACTTACAAAAGAAATGTAAACAAATAGCACTGCAAAGAAACACTTAAAAACAATAAAAATATGTCATCATGCGGAACAGGATGCGGTTGCGGAAGCAACACATCGAATACACCAACAAGGCCATTAATCACTAAAAACAAAGTTAACAAAGACCTACAAGATTATTGGGAAACTATCTACAACGTAATAGACCACGAAAAAAGTGGTTGGTATGAGAAAAACCCCGAGCCCACCATTCAGTTAATCGAAAAAAGTAACATCAGCAAAGACGATCACATTTTTGTAGCAGGAGCTGGAACATCCACGTTGATTGATTATTTATTAGATAACGATTACACCCATATTACCGTTTCCGATATAAGTTCTACTGCTTTAGAAATACTAAAAGAACGCCTGCAAAATCGTTCAACTACAATCAATTGGATAGTTGATGATCTAACCCATCCCGAAAAATTACAACAAATACCACCGGTAGATTTATGGGTAGATAGAGCTGTATTTCACTTTTTTACTGAAATCGACGACCAACAAACCTATATCGATTTACTAAATAAATTAGTAAAAAAAGATGGCATAGTAATCATAGCCACTTTCAATCTAAAAGGAGCAACCAAATGTAGCGGATTACCCGTAAGACGCTATAATGAACTGATGCTCAAAGAAAAATTAAGCCCCATTTTCGAACTACAAGAAAGCTTTGAAACCTTATACACCATGCCCTCAGGAGACACCCGTCCTTATCTATACACCTTATTTAAAAAATTATAGAATCAGTATCATTAGGGCGTTCCCATTACAGCATAAAAAAGTAGTTCCGTTCGCACTACCCCTACTACACTACTTTTTAACGCCGTAAAGGTCGGGCTATCCACTATATCTTTTGCCCTCCAAAAGGAGGGAGGGCAAAAGGAGGGAGGGCAAAAGGATGCCGTTCCTATCCCTAACGTGTGTAAAATGAGCGGTAAGAAAATGAGTTTTAGTTTCTTTAGACGATGAAAAAAATCTTTGCATAGCACCCGCTATGGAAAGATTTTATGAAGAAGGATAAAGGAAATAAAAACATTTTATGGTGCTCATTTTACACAGGTTAGGGATTCCAACTAACGTAAAAATAAAATACTGATAATCAAATAATTATAAAATAGCTGGTATTTTTACGTTAGCTCAAAAACTCAACTGTTTTTCACAGTCGCTTAATAATCCCTAACGCAACTGGAATGAGTGTAAAAAAAACGGAGCTGTAGCGTATTTACAGTGAATAAATGTATAGAAATAAAAAAGTCTTAAAACACATTTGCTTTAAGGCTTAAGAGGTGGGCCCAGCTGGGCTCGAACCAGCGACCCCTTGTGCCGAAAGCTTTCGGCAGAGTCAGGAGTTTAAAGTTTCGTTGAAGATTTTCTCTTTTAACTTTAACTCTAGAGATTTAACAATATTCCAAAAAATAAAAAAGCCTTAAAACACATTTGCTTTAAGGCTTAAGAGGTGGGCCCAGCTGGGCTCGAACCAGCGACCCCTTGATTATGAGTCAAGTGCTCTAACCAACTGAGCTATGGGCCCAAAACAAAAATAAATTTTGTTTTGCGAGTGCAAATATACATCTTTGTATTGAACTACAAAATATTTTAGTGTGAAGATTCAAAAAAATATAAAAAATATCATCTTCGATTTAGGTGGAGTGATATTAAATATTGATTATAACAAATCCGCAGAAGCTTTTAAAAAATTAGGACTTAAAAACTTTGATAAATTATATTCTCAATCCAAACAAAATCACATTTTCGATAATTTAGAAATTGGAAAATTATCAGCTAATGGTTTTAGAAACTATATAAGAAAAAATGTAGCCCATCTAACATTATCTGATCAATCAATTGATAGTGCGTGGAACGCCATGCTGTTAGATTTACCGAAGGAAAGAATACAATTACTACAGTCTATTAATAATGATTATCGTATTTTTCTACTGAGTAATACCAATGAAATACACGTAAAGAAATTTACCGATTATATCAACAAAACGTTTTCGCCAAATTTGTTTCAAGAACTATTTGAACAGTATTATTATTCGAATGAAATAGGTATGCGAAAGCCCAATGTTGAAACTTTTCAACATGTTTTATTAAGTAATAATTTAAAAGCTAAAGAAACACTTTTTATTGATGATTCAGTTCAACATATAGAGGGAGCAAAAAACGCAGGTTTACAATCCTACTTGCTAAATCCAAAAGAAGAAGATATTTGTGGTTTATTTTAACACTTTACTGCAAAATACATGTGAAAATTATCTTCAAGACTTTTCTTTTATTGTTTTTTGGATATTTAGACGTTAGGGATAGGAACGGCATCCTTTTGGGTTGTTGCATATATGCAACCCAAAAGATATAGTGGATAGCCCGACCATTACAGTGTTGAAAAGCAATGTAGTATAACGGAATTGCTTTTTTATGCTGTAATGGGAACGCCCAAATTTTTATGGGAGAGAAAGGTCATTGATTATAATGGTAATTTTTGTTATCTTGTGGGGTTATAAATTCTTATGGATATGATAAAACAGGTTTTTAAGGCTTATTTTTCTGAGCCTTCTATTTGGTTGTATATTGCTATTGCTGTTGGGTTGGGGTATGTGGTTGTGGGAAATGGTTATTTGAAGGAATATTGGTATTTGGCTTTGATTTTGATTGTGGTGGCTCCTTTTTATGAGTGGGTGGCTCATAAGTATTTGTTGCACGATATGATTGGGAACGTTTTTGAAATAGATGCTCGTGAGGGTGTTTCGGTTGGGGAAAAATTAATTGTTGAGGGGCTTGATAAACCGCAGGAGGTTGAGGTTCTTTCGATTTCGGGGGATAAGATGACGGTTGGTTATGGAAAGGGGAAAAATCTAAAATGGTTAAGAGATTTTATGGATAGATTGCATTTTGGTCATCATGAGGATCCGAATAATATTAAGTTGATTTTTGCTCCTGTGAGTGCTTCTTTATTGCTTTTTTTGAAGTTTTTTATTCTTTCGTATGTGCTGTCTTTGTTTAATATAGGTGTGGCGTTGACTTTTACTTTTTTTGTTGTTTTGTATTATTTACACTATGAATGGATGCATTTGGCTCATCATATACCGGGATATAAACATATTTTTCCATGGTCGGAAAAACTGAAGAAAGCTCATCTTTTTCATCACTACAGGAATGAGAATTATTGGTGGGGAATAACTAATAGTTTAGGGGATATTGTTTTGGGTACTTATCCGGATTATAAAGAGGTGGAAATGAGTAAAACGGTTATGAATATTAATCATAAACCCAAAGTAAATAAGAAGAAGAAAAAGTAAATTTTTATTCTTTGAAAATTGTATCTTTGTCCATTATGGAAAAATTTATAGAAGGATTGCCTAAGGCTGAATTACATTTACATATTGAAGGTTCTTTAGAACCTGAATTACTTTTTGCTATTGCTCAACGAAACAATATAGAGTTGAAATACGATAGTGTTGAGGATTTGAGAAAGGCGTATAATTTTGATTGTTTACAAGATTTTTTGGATATCTACTATCAAGGAGCGGGTGTATTGCTCAAGGAGCAAGATTTTTATGATTTAACGTGGGCTTATTTGGAAAAGTGTAGTGCTCAGAATGTTAGACATACTGAGATTATGTTTGATCCGCAAACGCATACAGAAAGAGGCGTTTCTTTTGATACGGTAATTAACGGTATTTATAAAGCTACGCAAGACGCGTATAAAGAATGGGGGATTACTTCATTTTTAATTATGAGTTATCTTCGCCATCTTTCGGAGGAAGAAGCATTTAAGACATTAGAACAATCGTTACCACATAAAGATAAAATAAAAGCTGTCGGACTGGATTCTTCTGAGAAGGGAAATCCGCCTAGCAAGTTTAAAAAAGTGTTTGAGGCGTCGTCTAAAGAGGGATATATACCTGTTGCTCATGCTGGAGAAGAAGGAGATGCGGATTATATTTGGGAAGCAATAGAGTTATTAGGGATTAAAAGAATTGACCATGGGAATAATGCTCTTCAGGATAAGAAATTGATTGAGGAAATTAAAAGTAGAGATTTAGCTCTTACAGTTTGTCCTTTGTCTAATTTAGCCTTGAAAGTGGTATCGGACTTAAAACAACATCCTTTGAAAAAAATGTTGGATTTAGGTCTTAAGGCTACGGTTAATTCAGATGATCCTGCATATTTTGGTGGGCAGGTGAATAAAAATTTTATTGAGATTCAGGAGGCTTTAGGCTTAACCAAAGAGGATTTATTTGAACTTGCTAAGAATAGTTTTTCTTATTCTTTGTTAGATGACGAAACAAAGAAAAAGTACATTTCTGAATTGGAGGATTACTTTGAAGCGAAGAAATAAATGCTGAAACGAACGTTTGATATTTTATCTTCTTTGGCGGTTTTAGTTGTGGGAGCTCCTGCTTTTGTGGTGATTGCTGTGCTTATTGTTTTTGATAGTAAAGGAGGTGTGTTTTTTAAACAAATAAGAGTAGGAAAAGACGAAAAACCTTTTGGTTTGTATAAGTTTCGTACGATGCAAACAGATGCTGAGGCTAAAGGGCAAATAACGGTGGGAGGACGCGACCCTAGGATTACCAAAGTAGGGTATTGGTTGAGAAAATTTAAAATAGATGAGTTTCCCCAATTGATTAATGTTTTGGTGGGAGATATGAGTATTGTAGGTCCTCGTCCCGAAGTTCCAAAATATGTTGCTCTTTATACTACTAAACAGAAAAAGGTACTTTCAGTCAAACCAGGGTTGACGGATTTTGCTTCTTTAGAGTATATTAATGAGAATGAAATTCTTGGGAAGTCAGATAACCCTGAGGAGACTTATATCAATGAGATTATGCCTGAAAAATTGGATTTGAATTTAAAATATATTGAGCAACAAAACTTTCTATTGGATTTAAAATTGATTGGGAAGACTGTTGCTAAGTTGTTTAAGGGATAATAATATATTATATTATATAATATCACTTTACCCTTTCCATAATATTCGTAGCAAAATCCAGTAAGTATTGAAATTTATCTTTAGGAAGATTTATTTTTTTGAGAGATTCTATGGCTTTACCATAATAGCTCCACATCATATCTTCTGCTTGTTTTTTTACATTTAGGTCAGTAAACAACGATGTTACAGCTTCTACTTTTTGCTGGGGGTTATCGTTGTCGTTTAGCCAATTTTGTAGTTGTTCAGCTTGTTCTGTATTAGCGTTTTCAAGAGCTTTTAGAAGTAAATAAGTTTTTTTATTGGCTAAAATATCCCCTCCAACTTGTTTTCCGAATAAAGAAGCATCTCCGTAAACATCAAGAATATCATCTTGAATTTGGAAAGCTATACCTAAGTATAAACCAAAGTCATAAAGGTTGTTAGCATCTTCTTTGTCAGCGTCAGCAAGTATAGCTCCAAGTTTGAGCGAACAACCGATTAGAACCGATGTTTTTAGCTTTATCATCTCAATGTACTCTGGAATTGAAACATCTTCACGAGTCTCAAATTCCATATCTAGGTGTTGTCCTTCGCAAACTTCTATCGCGGTAACATTAAATAAATCCAAAACATCACGTAAATATTTAGTTTTACAAGAAGTAACCATAACGAAGGCTTGAACAAACATTACATCTCCTGAAAGGATAGCAGTATTGATGTTCCATTTTTCGTGAACGGTAGGCATTCCTCGTCTTAAAGGAGCTTCATCCATTATATCATCGTGCAACAAGGTGAAATTATGGAACATTTCTATTCCGATTGCCGACTTAAAAGAATCTTCTACTACTCCTCCAAATAAATCCGTAGCAATTAGTGTTAAAACAGGACGTATTCTCTTTCCTCCCAATGATAAAATATAACTCACTGGATCGTACAGAGACAAATCTGTAGGATGCGTATTAAGTTTCTCTATCTGAGTTTCAACTAAATTTTGATATTCCGTTATATCTTTCATTTTTCTATATGTTACCCTCTTCTTCTTGGAGAATGCTTAATAAATAATTACCGTAGCCACTTTTCACCAATGGTTCAGCTAATTTTCTTAATTGTTCTTTATTTATAAAACCTCTTGAATAAGCTACAGCTTCAATACAACCAACACCTAAACCTTGACGATCTTCTATGGTTTGGACATATTGTCCCGCTTGCATCAACGAAGTAAACGTGCCAGTATCTAACCAAGCTGTACCACGTTCTAATATTTCTACTTTTAATTTTCCTGCTTCCAAATAGGCTTTATTAACGTCTGTAATTTCATATTCTCCACGAGCAGAAGGCTTTAATTTTTCTGCAATTTCAATTACGTTATTGTTATAGAAATATAATCCCGGTACGGCATAAGATGATTTTGGCTTTTTAGGTTTCTCTTCAATAGAAAGAACATTATTATCCTTGTCAAATTCGACGACTCCGTATCGCTCGGGATCGGAAACGTGATAAGCGAAGACTAGACCTCCTTCGGGATTGAGTGAATTTCGTAACAATTTTCCCATTCCCGTACCAAAGAAAATGTTGTCTCCTAAAATCAATGCTACCTTATCTTTAGCAATAAACTCTTTACCGATAACGAATGCTTGAGCAAGTCCGTTTGGTTTTTCTTGAACGGCATATTGAAAATTGCATCCCAATTGACTACCATCTCCTAATAACTTTTTAAACGCCTCTTGGTCGTGAGGTGTAGTGATGATTAAAATATCTTTTATTCCTGCGACCATAAGCGTAGAAAGCGGATAGTAAATCATCGGTTTATTGTAAACAGGCATTAATTGTTTACTTACAGCTAATGTCAAAGGGTGTAACCTTGTGCCTGAACCTCCTGCTAAAATAATTCCTTTCATAATTCCTTCGGGGTATTAATTTTTGTTTCTTTTTTATCAACTACTAATTGACCTAAATCTATATCTTCTTCTTCATCTACGACCTCAAGCAAAGGGTCTTTAAAAGCTTTGTTTGTAATAAGTTTTTCTAAAGATAGCAATAGAGAAGGGAGGAGTACTAAATTAGATAACATTGCAACAAATAATGTAATAGATACTAAAATACCAAGGGCTTGAGTCCCTCCAAATTCAGAAAGAGAGAAAATACCAAAGCCGAAGAATAAAATGATAGAAGTGTAAATCATACTTACACCGGTTTCTTCGATGGAAGAAACGACAGATTTTTTAATATTCCAATTGGTAAGTGAAAGTTCTTGTCTGTATTTTGCTAAAAAATGGATGGTGTCATCTACGGAAATACCAAAGGCAATACTAAACACCAATATCGTTGATGGTTTGATAGGGATGCCAAAGAATCCCATTATCGCTGAAGTAAGTATAAGGGGTAAAAGGTTGGGAATTAATGATACCACAACCATTTTCCACGAGTGAAATAATACAGCCATTAAAATAGCAATGACAATAATTGCTAAAGCTAAACTAATGAATAAGTTGTTAACTAAATAAGTTGTTCCTTTGGTATAATTTACGGCACTTCCGGTGATGTAAAAATTCAATTCGGGTTGTTGTGCAATAACATTTTGTAGTGTGGTATTAAAATGATTGTCCTCTACCAAAGTATATACTATATCTTCATCGTCCATATATTGTTCTGAAAAATCAGGTTTTTCAGAGCTGTATGAATCCACTATTTTATTTTCTACCCAAGGATATTTTTGAAACAATTCTTTTGTTAACTGTTTTTTCTTTATCAAATCATTTTCTTTAAGAATTTGGTCGCTTATAATTTTTTCTTCATTGACAATAGCATTAATTCTTTTGGAAACCCTACCAACAACAGCTTCCATTGTGTCTATGCCTACATCGGCAATTTGGACGGTTATTCGAGTTTGTTTTTTCGTTTTATCTAAGAATCCGTTTAATACTTCCTCTGATTTATTTGAAGATTTAGCATCTAAGTTAAAAGTATTTTTAAAATATTTTGATTTTAGAATTTTACTTAGCCCCTTTTTGTCTTTCAAGGTGTATTTTTCAGGATTGCCGTTGTGATAAGCCTGTGTAATAAATTTAATAGCATCAACAAGTGAGACAGAACGCGATAATTTATTCTCTGCGAGTAATGACTTTTGGATGTCATTGATTTTACGAATGTTATCATAACTTTTGTAAATGGTGTCCGAAGAGGATACAATAATTTCAAAAGGCATAACACCTCCGAGTTCTTTTTCAAAGAATTTTAAATCTTTTACAACCACATCATTTTTAGGTAAATCATCTACGATGTTTCCGGTTGTTTTCATTTTAGTCATACCGTATATTCCCAAAACAAAAGCTAAGCCTGTTAATAGATAGACTTGTTTACGGTAGCTTGTACTTAGTATTTCTAATTTCTGAACAATTTTGTAGAGCCATTGTCTATCTAAATGTTGGGTGTGTTTTTCTTTTGGAGGGGGAAGAAAACTATAGATAATAGGAACAACCAAAATAGAAACAACGAACAGTAATAAGATATTAATTGACGCAATAACACCAAAGTCTTGCATCATTTTACTATGAGTAAAAATAAATGTTCCAAAGCCCATTGCCGTAGTTGCGTTGGTCATTAGTGTAGCTGTTCCTACTTTCTGAATGACGCGGGTTAGTGCTTTTATTTTATTTTTATGACTTTTGTATTCTTGTTGATATTTAGTGATTAGATAAACACAATTAGGAATACCGATAACAATCATCAAAGGAGGAATCAATCCCATTAGTGCTGTAATTTTATATCCGATTAATCCGATTGAACCAATAGACCAAATTACCCCGATGATGACAACCACCATTGAAATTAAGACCACTTTAAAGGACTTAAAGAAAAGGTAGAGTAGGGTAGAGGTTATCAATAAAGCCAATATGGTAAAAAGGTAAAGTTCTTTTTGAACTTTCTTCATCGTAACATCTCTGATATAAGGCAACCCGGAGTAAATAAAAGGACCTATTTCATCGGAATATTGTTCTGCCGTACGGTGTATTTCTTGAATTAACGAACCTCTGTTTTTAGAGTTAAAAATATCCTTATTCAAAGACAACATCATCAGGTGGAGGTTACCGTCTTTTTTGTAGAGAATATTATTGTAAAAAGGAAGGTTAGTAACTATATTTATAATACTGTCCAACTCTTGTTGATTGTTTGGAAAAGTTTTAAAAGCAGGAACAATTTCAAATTTCTTTTTTTTCTTATTTTTTACAATGTAAGAGAAATGAGCTTCTGAAAAAATTGAATCAACAGGATGTCCATATTGTTGTGGTAATGTACCTTTGAGCGGAACACTTATTTGTTGTAGTTCTTGCCCGAGTTTATACCATTTTTTAAATTTATCATAATCATATAGATTTTCGTTGGTGGTAGCTATGACAACCGCCAAACCATCTTGACCGAAGTCTTTCCTAAAACGATTGTATTCGATACTAACAGGGTCGTTGTCTGGTAATAGTTTAGAAAACTCATAGAGCATCTCTACTTTCGTAGCAAAGTAGCCCATTACAACCGTAATTACACCTAATAGCAGGAGTATGGGGATTCTATTTCGTAAAATTAATCGTGCTATCTTTTGCCACATAAGCTTTTCTGCTTACCTCTTTCTTTTTTAGGTTGAAGTAAGACGAAATAAAAGGTTTATATCTTCTCTTGTACGAATTTGTTCCAATTTTTGCCTATTCATAATATGAAACAGCATCAAGCTTCAAAATTAGTAAATAATAACCAATGCTATTCGTTTTTGATAAAAGAAAGCTTCAAAAAAATTAAAAACGAGTTTTTGTTACATATTTTTAACTGAGTTATGCAAAAGAATTTTTCATCGTCTGAGAAAACTAAAGTTCACTTTCTTTCGGCTCGTTTCAAAATTAAAATGGTATGATGCATATTTTGATTTTTTTTAATGAAATTACTTTCGGGTTTACGGCTAAGAAATATTTAGTAATATTTGTAACCATTATTATTGTTATTAAGTTAAATTTGTAGTTATGAGTCTTATTCAAAAATACATATCGATAGACCCAAATGTTAGATTTGGAAAACCTTGTATTAAAAATACTAGAATTAGTGTTTTTGATGTTTTAAATTGGTTGGCTTCAGGAATGACAAAACAAGAAATTTTAGAGGATTTTCCTGAATTGTCAATTGAAGCCATTAATTCTTGTTTATTATTTGCTGCAAATAAAGAACGTCATATTGCTATTGCTTCATGAAAATTCTATTAGATCAAAACATTTCTTTTAGAGTTATTCGTAAATTGGAGTCAAGTTTTGAAGCTGTTCAAGTTAGAGAATTAGGACTAGAAGGGGCAACTGATGTTGAAATTTGGAAATATGCTAAAGAAAGAGGATATACTATCGTTAGTTTTGATGCTGACTTTTATAATTTAAGCGTATTGTACGGAGTTCCTCCAAAAATAATATGGTTGAGAACGGGAAATTTAACCACTTCTCATATAGCAAAAATACTTAATCAACGAAAGAATTTAATTCGTGAGTTCTTATCGATAAATGATTTATCTTGTTTGGAGTTAACAAGATAAATTATGTATGCAAAGATTTTTTCATCGTCTAAGAAACCAAAAATTCTCTTTCTATCTGCCAATTTCGTCCGTGTTAGGGATTGGTATCCCTAACACGAGTCACCTGAGCACAATAAAATGGTTTTATTTTCTTTATACTTCTTCAAAATTCTTTTGCATAGCACTAGCTATGGAAAAGAATTTTTCATTATCTAAAACTAAACTCCGTTTTCTTTGCTCTCACCTGTCCTGTGTTAGGGATAGAA
>JALWSJ010000291.1 GCA_026993705.1 Flavobacteriales bacterium | reverse complement strand
CAAAAGATATAGTGGATAGCCCGACCTCTTTTTTTTCAAAAACAACGTTAAGCGACAGCAGTATGTTATTTTTGAAAAAAAGAGGAAACGCCCAAAACCTTCTTCAACTTCTTATCATTTTTTATACTTTTACCCTCGTGTTAATAAATACGATTTTATCCTTTATCCATAGCTTAATTATTAGGGCGTTCCCCGACAAGAATAAAAAGCACAATCCTATCGGAATTGCGTTTTTTACTCTTGTCGGGGCGGGCTTTCACTACTCGCTTTTTGTTGCTTGCATACAGCAAGCAAGCAACAAAAGAGCTCAAACACGCCGTTCTATCCCTAACGCGTATCATTCGAAATTGAGCTTTGTTCAAATTTTCGCTTTGTTACTTATCATTTTTACCTCCTGTACGCAGACTTCTACACCTAACTATTCTCCGGAATCCATTATAAGTTTTCCAACAGTAGAACCGGACACTACCGCAATCCAACTTCCTTGCAAATGGGATGTTATTTTACCGAAAAAAGGACTTGTGGATATCCTAACGGTAGATTCGACAATAAAAGTTGAAATAAAATATTCGGACACCAACAATTTTATGCACCAAGACCTTTACGGTTGCTTAAACAAATGCTACCTGCAACCTGATGTTGCCGAAAAATTAGCGAACGCCCAAAAGGAACTTAAACGTATCGATTCAACGCTTTCGCTACTGGTTTACGACGGTCTTCGACCGCGAAGTGTACAACAAAAAATGTGGAATGCTTTAGATATGCCACTCTACGAAAAATCAAGATTTGTTTCCAACCCAAAAAGAGGTTCGCTGCATAATTTCGGAGCTGCAGTGGACTTAACTATTTGGGACAAAATCAACCAAAAACCACTAGATATGGGGACTCCATACGATTATATAGGTATCGAAGCCTGGCCTATAAAGGAACAATTTCTTTTAGAAAGAGATATATTGACGCAACAACAAATCAACAATAGAAAATTACTACGAAAAGTAATGACAAAAAGCGGATTTTTTAACATTCAAAGTGAATGGTGGCACTTTAATTCCTGCTATAGAAAAGAAGCCTATCAAAAATATCAAATTATTGAATAAATGTGATTGTCAAATTTAATACATAAAACCTTTATAGATTTCTAAACGAATTTATTATCTTTAGCTTTTCAATTTCATTAAATGCTAAAAAACATACTCTATATTTTTATTTTTTTAGGAGGCTTTTTAGCGTCTAACGGGAGTTCCTATGCCCAAATCATACCCATGGATTTGGATAGTCTTTGGGGTATTGTTCAGTCCAAAACATCAACCGATACACAAAAAGTTGATGCACTTAGTAAAATAGCAGGACAACACTTTAACACTAATCCTGATTCTACTATTTATTTTTTAAATCAAAGTATCGACTTGGCTAAATCCATAGGGTATAGTTTGGGAATAACCAAAGGATATATGAATTTAGGTGCAGTTGAAAGCTTTAAAGGAGATTTGAACAAGGCTATAGAATATACTTTATTAGCCTTAGAAAACGTTGATAATACGCAAGACACTTTATTTAAAGTTCAAATACTTGGCAACTTAGCGGCTCTAAAACAAGAAATGGGAGATGTTCATAGTGGACAAAATTACGCACAACAAGCCTATGACTTATCACTGAAAACAAATGATATTTCAAGTATTTTATCTTCTTTGACAACTCTTGCTTCTTTTAAAGCGAACAATGACAATTGTAAAGATGCTATCAAAGATTATAAAAAAGCACTAAAAACTTACCAAAAACATCACTTGAGAAACCAAGGATTATTTTATACCCTATCCGGATTAGCGGAATGTTACGATGACTTGTATAATAACAATGATTCAACCCTGCAATGGTATCGAAAAATGGATTCATTGAGATATGAAATGAACTCCTTAAATATGGATATTGATTATTTTAAAGGTGTAACCAAAAACGCCATTAAATACAACAATATTGAACAAGCAAACGCATACGCAGACTCTCTTTGGGTTTATGCTCAAAAAATAGGTGGATACGGAGCTTTACAACAATATTATTTACTAAAATCTGAAATAAGCGAAACTGCAGGGTTATATAAACAAGCCTTTGAAAACTATAAACAAGCTCAAGCATATGAAGATAGTCTAAACGACGAAAAGAAACAACAACAAATGTTGGAATTGGAGATGAAATATAACTCCGAGAAAAAAAGCAAAGAACTCTTACTTCGACAAACTGAACTTGATAATCAAAAAAGCCAAAAAATGATTATGCTAATCATTTTTATTTTGGGTACTATTTTCACCTGGACGGTTATCTATTTTTATTTTAAAAACAGAAAGAAAAATAAATTGTTAAAATCTCAAAATGAGGAATTGGAAAAACTTTCTATTGTCGCAAAAGAGATTGATAGTACCGTGGTTATCACCGATAAAAACGGTCGCATAGAATGGATTAATGAAGGAGCTTGTGATATGTACGAACTTACTCCTAAAGAAGTGCAAGACAGAATTGGAAAAGACATTAGAGATTTTAGTAATTATCAAGGTATTAACACCGTAATTGATGAGTGCATAAAAACTAAAAAATCAGACTTTTATACGAGTAAACATTTTAAAAAAAGTGGTTCTGTGCTTTGGGTACAAACTACCCTTACACCAATTCTTGACCAACAAGGTGAAGTTAACCGAATTGTATTTATTGACACAAACGTGAGTACAGTAAAACGTTCGGAGGTCATCTTACTAAAACAAAAAGATTTGTTGGAAACCAAAAACAATCAAATTACCGACAGTTTTAACTACGCTAAAAGGATTCAGCAAGCCGTTCTTCCGTCTCACCAAACCATGAAAGAAGTTTGGAATGAACATTTTGCTTTGCTCAATCCCAAAGATATTGTTAGTGGTGATTTTTATTGGTTTTACGAAAAACAAGATCGAAAATACTTAGCAGTAGTCGATTGTACAGGACATGGTGTACCGGGTGCTTTTATGACGATTATCGGTAATAATCTATTGAATGAAATCCTGCAAGATGATTTTTATACACCTGCAGAAATATTGCAGGAATTGCATCTGAGAATCAAAATACGATTAGGAGGTTCTATTAACGCTAAAGTTATGGATAGCATGGACTTAGGTTTAGTTTGCTACAATACTAAAAAACAAGAAGTCTTATTTGCAGGCACGCACTCTAGCTTATACATTGTCCGTGGAAGTGCCTTAATCGAATACAAAGGCTCTAAAGAAAGTATCGGTTTTAAAGATCAAATACACATCAAACAGCACTCTATTGAAGTCAAATCAGGTGATGTTTTATACATGCACACCGATGGATTGCCTGATCAAAAAGGAGGAAAGAAAAATAAGAAATTTTACTATCAACCTATCCGTAATTTATTTTTGAAAATTAGTGCTAAACCTATGGAAGAGCAAAGAGAAATTATCAATCAAACTTTTATGGATTGGAAAAAAGACACGGAGCAAACCGATGACGTTTGTGTGGTGGGTGTGCGAATCTCATAATTCTTTTCTTGATGAACGTTCTACTAGTTACACCTCCATTTACTCAACTCAACACACCTTATCCTGCTACTTGCTATATCAAAGGATTTTTGGATGAGCAGGGAATAAACACATTTCAATGCGATTTGAGTATCGAGTTATTTAATCGTATTTTCACGCGACAAAACATTGAACAAATCTTTAACGAGGTAGAACGATTCAATACTGAAATCGTATTTGAATCCATTTGGGAAAAACGAGATGAATATATTTCTAAAGTTGACACCGTTATTGGTTTTCTACGAAAACACGAAACTACTACCGCTTACCAAATACTTCATCCTGCTTACCTCCCCAAAAACCACCGTTTTGAAGAACTGGAAGAAGATTTAGATTGGGCTTTTGGAAACTTAGGAATCATTGATAAAGCGAAACACTTTGCTACGCTTTTTATTGAAGAACTAGGCGATTTTATAATAGCCAATCTTGATGAGTTCTTTTCCTTTACCCGCTATGCAGAAAGCATAGCTTCAGCAGCAAGTAGTTTTGACCAACTGGAAGAATATTTAAGT
>JALWSJ010000290.1 GCA_026993705.1 Flavobacteriales bacterium | reverse complement strand
GTTACCGATGGTTTGTGAAAAGTTGGCTAATTCCGGTATTCGAGTAATTGTAGCGGGGTTGGATATGGATTTTGCCGGCAATCCTTTTGGTCCTATTCCTGCTTTATTGGCAAAAGCCGAATATGTAACCAAAGTTCATGCTATTTGTATGAATTGTGGAGATTTAGCCCAGTTTTCTCATAGAAAAACCGCTGAAGAAAAACTGGTGTTATTGGGGGAAGTTGATGAATACGAACCTTTATGCAGGAAGTGCTATACTTTAGTTACGGATTTAGGGTAATAAAAAAAGACGAACCATTGGTTCGTCTTTTTTTATTGTATAGTAGATTTTAGAAAATACTCCTAAGCCTTTTGCGAAATTTCTTTTTCATCAGCAATGCGAATATCTATTTTTTTGTCTTTTTTAAGGTGTTGTTGACCATAAGCAGGACAGCTTTGGTGTTTTGATTGAAACAAAAAACAAGATGGAAGCATCATTGAAATGACTCCGGCTATAAGTAAAGGTTTAACGATTTTCATTATGTTTGTTATTATATAATGTATTAAAATTAATTTTCTTTCGGGTCGGTTACAAAAAGTATTCCACTCCAAAAGAAAATAATTTATTTTTTAAAAACGCAAACATATTAATATTTACATCGTTATACAACTATTCAAAAACTAAAGTTATTAACATTAAAACATTGAAATTGACAGTAGAACCCAAAATAGAAGAGAGTTGGAAGACCGTTTTAGCGGATGAGTTCCAAAAAGAATATTTTAAAAACATTAAGAAAACGCTCACAGAAGAGAAGAAAAAAAATAGGATTTTTCCACCGAGTAACCAAATTTTTTCGGCTTATAATACAACGCCTTTACATAACGTAAAAGTAGTAATAATAGGACAAGACCCGTATCATGGAATGGGACAGGCCAATGGTTTGTGCTTTTCGGTTAGAGATGGTATCCCACATCCACCGTCGTTGGTGAATATATTTAAAGAACTTTGTGAAAATTACGGTTATGCTTATCCCGTGTCGGGCGACTTGACGCCGTGGGCAAAGCAAGGTGTATTCTTGTTGAATACTACTTTAACGGTTAGAGAAAATCAAGCTAATTCTCACAAAGATATTGGATGGCAGTATTTTACGGATGCTACGATTAAAGCTATTTCCGATAGTTGTGAGAGGGTTGTCTTTTTGCTTTGGGGTGGTTTTGCAAAAAAGAAAAAGAAATTAATCGATACAAAAAAGCATATTGTTCTTACTTACGGACATCCTTCGCCTTTGAGTGCGAACAGAGGTTATTGGTTTGGTAATCAACATTTTTTGAAAACGAATGAGCTATTAACGAAAAATGGCTTAAAGCTAATTGATTGGAGGATAGAGTAGACTTATACCATTTCAATGTTTAAATGGTATTATTTCCGTAAGTGAAGTTCTATTTTTAAATTTATTCGTTGTCTATAGAAAACTGAACTCTATTTGCTTTGTTTCAGTTCTACTCGCCTTAGGGATTATTAAGCGACTGTGTAAAAAAACAGTTGAGTTTTGTTGCTAACGTAAAAAAATAATAATTTTATAACTATTTGACATTCAGTGTGATATTTTTGCGTTAGTTGGAGTATCCCTAAGACGGAACATATGAGCACAATAAAACGTTTTTATTTTCCTTATACTTCTTCAAAATTATTTTCCATAGCTGGGGCTATGCAAAAGAATTTTTCATCGTCTAAGAAAACTAAACTCCGTTTTCTTTGCACTCATTTGTCCCGCGTCAGACTGTCTAAAAACCTAAGTTGCCGTAAAAACAACTACTAATTATCAGCTTGTTACGACTCGTGTTTTGTGCTTTTTTAGGGTTTTTATACACTCTCGCGTTAGGGATAGAACGGTATGTTTGAACTCCTTTTGTGTTGTTGCACTTATGCAACGCAAAAGAGTGAGTAGTGATAGCCCGACCCCGATTTGCAAAAGAAACGTTGAGCGTGAGCGATATGTTTCTTTTGCAAATCGGGGGAACGCCCAAAGTATTATATTTGTTACCATTATGAAACAGTTGCTTTTTTTCTTCTTGCTTGTGCCGATTGCTTGTTTTTCGCAAGGGAATGAATGGCGAGTTTTTGTGAATGGTGATAATATTGAACATTCTAAGGTTTTTAAGGGGGTGAATCGGAATAATTATCTAAAAGAGTTGGATATTATTCGAAAAAAAGACATATCAAACGGGTTTCTGACGGCAAATGTGGATTCGGTTGAGGTGGTGGATTCTGCAAATATTTTGCGGGTTTATTATCATAAAGGGGAGCAATATAAATGGGCAAAATTAAATGTATCTAATGAGGGTAGGGAAATTGTTTCGGAAGTAGGCTATGCGGAAAAAGTATTTGCAAACCGTCCTTTGTCGCCCTATCGTATGGCTGTTTTTTTAGAAAAGGTATTGGTGTATTTAGAGAACTCAGGCTATCCGTTTGCTCGGTTGAAATTGGATAGTGTTGATATTGAAAATGGAAATGTTTCGGCAAAATTGATGGTGGATAAAGGAGAAAGGATTCTGATTGATACGATTTTTATAAAAACGAATAATGAAATAAATCCGGAGATTGTCTATAATTTTATCAGGATTAAACCAGGGGATGTCTATCAGCAAAATTTGATGGATGAAATAGGAAACAGAATTAAAGAAGTGCCTTATTGGTCGGCGGTTTCTCCTCCGGAATATGAATTTGTGGGGGGTAGATGCCGATTATTTTTGTATTTAAAAACGAATCCTACGAATAGTTTTAACGGAGTATTAGGGATTCAACCCGATAAGAACGGGAAGGTTACATTGACCGGAGACGTGAAAGTCAGTCTATTGAATAGCTTTAAACGGAGTGAAAAGATTTTTTTTAACTGGAAAAAATTGCAAACCTTGACTCAATCTCTTGATGCCGGATTTGCTTATCCTTTTTTGTTGAGAACTAAAATAGGAGTTGATACTCGTTTGCATATTTATAAGAGAGATACTTCTTACGTTGACGCTAATTTTAGAGTGGGGTTGGATTATTTGTACTCGGGACTGAATAAAATGAGTGTATTTTTTGAGAATAAAAATGCGACTTTACTGTCGGTTCAGAAGTATGAGCAAGCAACTAGTTTGCCGGAATTTGCCGATGTTACAAAAAAAAACTACGGTATTCACTCTTATTTTGAGCGTTTGGATTATCGTTTTAATCCTCGAAAAGGGTGGCGTATAAACGGTACAGTGAGCATTGGCACAAAACGGATAAAGAAAATTCCTGCTTTGCCTCCTACATTATATGACGGTATAAAATTGAATTCTGTTTCTTATAAAGGAGAGTTGAAGATTTCTGCGTTTATTCCTTTGTTTAAACGGGCTACTTTAAAAACAGCTGTTAAAGGTGCTACCATATACAATGATAATTTATTTAAAAATGAATTGTATAGAATTGGAGGAGAAAACACTATACGAGGGTTTGATCAGCAGAGTATCTTTGCTTCTTCCTATCTGATTTCTACCATTGAATACCGTTTTTTGTTTGAGCAAAATGCTAATTTCTTTTTGTTTAGTGATTATGGCATTTTGGAAAGGAACGATACTAAATCTTATGCTTTCGATACGCCGTACAGCTTTGGGACGGGAGTAAGTTTTGAAACGAGAGCGGGAATTTTTCGCTTGTCTTATGCTTTGGGTAGTCAAAATAACTCTCCTTTGTATTTGCGTTCTGCAAAAATTCATTTTGGGTTTGTTAGTTTGTTTTAAACTTGTAACTATTTGTTATTGTAGGTGTTAGATATGAATGTTTTATTTTGGTAAAAATTATCTGCAAAAAAATGTTTTTTTGCACTTGCTGTTTCAAAAAAAGCTTTTATATTTGCAACCCAAATAAGGTTGGTGCCTTAGCTCAGTTGGTAGAGCACAGGACTGAAAATCCTGGTGTCCCTGGTTCGATCCCTGGAGGCACCACTAACTTTTAAAGCAGTTGTTTCGTTGAGACAACTGCTTTTTTTATGTTTAGTATTTTGCTTATTTTGACTCAAGTAATCTTTTGACTAATTTCTTGTTTCTTGAAATCCGGTAAGGCATAAAAAATCGTTATAAA
>JALWSJ010000289.1 GCA_026993705.1 Flavobacteriales bacterium | reverse complement strand
ATCGAAATAACTATAAGTAAATTAATACGTTACAATGAAAAATTTGATTTCCTTAGAAAAATTCAAAAAAATGAAAATCTTTGTAAATTAGTAGCTTAAAGTTAATGCGAAACTTCAGTTATTTTATTAATTATGAATTAATGGTAATATAAGCCATTAATCCTATACTTATATCGAGAGCTTTTTCATCTATTGTTAGTTCCGGGTGATGCAAATTCCCTCCTAGCCCTTTTTCTTTATTAGCTGTTCCCAATCGATAAAAACACGAAGGGACTTGTTGTGAATAATAAGCAAAATCTTCGGCTGTCATTCGCTGATTTAATTCAACTATATTTTCTTTTCCTAAATATTCAATTGCTTTTTCTATTGCTAAGGTAGTAACAGCTTCATCATTAACTAAAACAGGATAACCCTTTCTTATTTCAAAATCACAACTTCCTCCCATTGATTCAGCCATTAATTCAGCCATTTTTTTCATCTTTTGATGTGCTTCTTCTCTCCATTTTTCATCGAAGGTTCTAAATGTTCCTTTTACATGAACGGTATTAGGAATGACATTGGTAGCTCCGCTTCCATGTATATCTCCGAAAGAGAGTACAGTTGGTAAATAAGGACTTGCGTTTCTGCTTACGACTTGTTGAAGTGCTACAATAAGGTGTGAGGTAATGAGTACAGGGTCAACCAATTGATGAGGCAAGGCTCCGTGTCCTCCTTTTCCTTTTACGGTAAAATGTATTTCATCTGCCGATGCCATATATGTTCCCCGTTTAAATCCAACTTTTCCTACTTCTAATTCGGGATAGACGTGTTGTCCGTAAATTTGTGTCACTTCCGGTTTTTCTAATACTCCTTCTGCTATCATTAGTTTTGCACCTCCGGGGAGTTGTTCTTCTCCGGGTTGGAAGATGAATTTGATGCTTCCCTCCCACTCTTCTTTGATTTTATTAAGGATATAAAGTGTTCCTAACAAGGATGAGGAATGAACATCATGACCACAGGCGTGCATCACTCCTTTGTTTATTGATTCAAAAGCTAATCCTGTTTTTTCTGTTATGGGAAGTGCATCAATATCTGCACGTAGAGCTATAACTTTAGATGTTGGATTTTTACCTTCAATGGTTCCGACTATTCCTGTTTTTACGATTCCTTTTTGGTAGGATATCCCCCATTTATCTAAAATAGAACAAATGTATGCTGATGTTTGGTATTCTTCAAAGGATAATTCAGGATGCTTGTGAAGATGCCGTCTTATCTCTATTACCTCCGGTAATATTTCTTTCGTGATTTGTTTTATCTTTTCTTTTATTTCCTGATTATTCATACGAATTGAGTTGTGAATGAACTTGGTTTAATGTGTTCTTTTTCTACTTTGCGTTAGGGATTATTAAGCGACTGTGTAAAAAACAGTTGAGTTTTTGAGCTAACGTAAAAATACCAGCTATTTTATAATTATTTGATTATCAATATTTTATTTTACGTTAGTTGGAAGTATCTCTAAGACAAGTATAATGAGCACTATAAAGTGCTTTTATTTCCTTTATATTTCTTCAAAAATTATTTCCATAGCTCGGCTATGCAAAGAATTTTTTCATCATCTAAAGAAACTAAACCTCACTTTCTATGCACTCATTCCACCCGCGTTAGGGATAGAACGGTTTGTTTGAACTCCTTTTTGCCCTCCTCCTTTTGAGGGTAAAAAGAGTGAGTAGTGATAGCCCGACCCTAATTTACCAAACAAACGTTTCGCGAGAGCGATATGTTTGTTTGGTAAATTAGGGAAACGCCCAAAACACAAAAAAGCCACTCCTTAATAAGAATGGCTTTTGTATTTTTATTAGAAATGATTATGCATCAATATTGGCATATTTTGCATTTTGTTCGATAAATTCTCTCCTTGGTGGAACTTCATCTCCCATTAGCATTGAGAAAATTCTATCGGATTCGGTTGCTGAATCTATTGTTACTTGACGCAAAGTTCTATTATCAGGACTCATAGTGGTTTCCCATAATTGCTCCGCATTCATTTCTCCCAAACCTTTGTAACGCTGTACGTGAACACTTGATTCGCTTCCGTTTCCTTTTAGCTTTTTAATGAGTTCATCGCGTTCGTCATCATCCCACGCATAGGCTGATTGTTTTCCTTTTTTAACTTGGTATAAAGGAGGCGTAGCTATATAAATATAGCCGTTTTCAATCATTTCCTTCATATAACGGAAGAAGAATGTCAAGATTAACGTTTGAATATGGCTACCATCGACGTCGGCATCACACATGATGATTACTTTATGGTATCTTAATTTTTCCATGTTCAAGGCTTTGGAATCTTCCTCCGTACCGATTCTCACGCCTAAAGCTGTATAGATATTTTTGATTTCTTCGTTCTCAAAAATTTTATGTTGCATCGCTTTTTCGACGTTCAAAATCTTACCTCTTAATGGCATAATCGCTTGAAAATGTCTATCTCTTCCTTGTTTTGCAGTACCTCCCGCCGAATCTCCCTCGACTAAGTATAGCTCGCTGGCAGATGCATCTTTTGAAGCACAATCGGCTAACTTTCCAGGTAAGCCCATTCCCCCCATCGGGTTTTTACGCTGTACCATTTCACGAGCTTTTTTCGCTGCATGTCTTGCCTGTGCCGCCAAAATTACTTTTTGTACAATGGCTTTGGCATCATTCGGATTTTCTTCCAGATAACTACTTAGCATTTCACTAACCGACTGACTAACAGCAGAAGTTACTTCTCTATTTCCCAATTTAGTTTTGGTTTGACCTTCAAATTGTGGTTCTTGCACCTTAACTGAAACAATAGCTGTAAGTCCCTCTCTAAAATCATCCCCTGCAATATCGAATTTAAGTTTGTCTAATAAGCCTGACTCATCCGCATATTTTTTTAATGTATGGGTAAGTCCTCTTCTAAAACCGGATAAATGCGTTCCTCCTTCGTGAGTATTGATATTATTTACATAAGAGTGGATATTTTCCGAATAAGAAGTATTATAGACCATCGCTACTTCAACAGGAATCCCGTTCTTCTCCCCTTCCATACTGATAACACTTGAGATTAAACGTTCTCTAGTTCCGTCTAAATATTCAACAAATTCAGCAAGACCTCTGGTTGAATGAAAGACCTCTTTTTTAACCTCTCCTTTTTCGTCTTTTTCTCTTTCGTCAATTAAAGTAATGGTAATCCCTTTATTTAAGAAAGCCAACTCTCTCATACGAGTCGCCAAAGTATCGTAATTATACTCTAATAATTCAAAAATTTCAGGATCCGGAAAAAACTCAACCTCTGTCCCCGTCCAATCGGTTTCACCTACTACTTTTACATCATATAAAGGTTTACCTTGAGAATATTCTTGTTGATAAATTTTACCGTCTTTATGTACACGAGCAATCAACTTGATAGAAAGAGCATTCACACAAGAAACACCCACACCGTGTAATCCTCCTGATACTTTGTAGGAATCTTTATCAAATTTTCCACCGGCACCAATTTTAGTCATAACGACTTCCAAGGCTGAAACTCCTTCCTTCTTATGGATACCAACAGGAATACCTCGCCCATTATCTCGTACGCGGATTCCGTTTCCTTCTAAAATGGTAACCGTAATAGTATCACAATGTCCTGCAAGTGCTTCATCTATAGAGTTATCAACCACTTCATATACTAAATGGTGTAATCCTCTAACCCCAACATCTCCGATGTACATCGACGGACGCATTCTAACATGTTCCATTCCCTCAAGGGCTTGAATACTGTCAGCTGAATAATCTTTTTTATTTTCTTCGCTCATAATTTAATGATGATAAAAACTTTTTGTTTTGAAAGTTGTTTTAACAAGCTACTAAAATACTACTTTTAATCGGGCTTACTTTATTACATTCCGAATAGTTTTCAACAAAAAAAAGAGGATTTCAAATGAAATCCTCTTTTCTCAATCAAAAACGTAAATATAGTTACTGAAATCTTATTGTTTTTGTTTTAAGATATAAGCTGCTATTGCATTCAAGTCACTATCAGCCATTTCTTTGGTCATCGCTAAGTTTGCTTGCATAACTGCAAATTGTTCTGGATCAATGATAGCATCACTTTCTTC
>JALWSJ010000288.1 GCA_026993705.1 Flavobacteriales bacterium | reverse complement strand
GCCTAAACAAACAGAATACTATACGCATAGAAGCGGTAGAACGGCACGAGCAGGTAAAAAGGGAGTATCTTTAGCTTTTGTTACGGAGAAAGAAATAAAAGATTTGCAAAATATAGAAAAGAAATTAAGGATAAAATTTTCTAAAACAACCGTGTAAATTGAGTTTTGTAGAAGAAATAAAATCGTTAGATTGGGATACGGTTTCTAAAAGTATCTATTCAAAAAACGCAAAAGATGTAGAGCGTGCTTTGCAGTCTGAAAAGTGTTCGCTAGAAGATTTTAAAGCATTAATCTCACCACAGGCAGAACCCTTTTTAGAGCAAATGGCACAGCGAGCTCATCAATTAACAAAAGAACGCTTTGGAAAAACCTTGCAGTTTTATATTCCTCTTTATTTATCCAACGAATGTCAAAATATATGTACGTACTGTGGGTTTAGTTTAGACATTAAAATTCCAAGGAAAACACTTACCGATGAAGAAATTTTAAAGGAAGTTGAGGTCATTAAGTCTTATGGTTACGATCACGTTCTAATTGTAACTGGGGAAGCTAATAAAACGGTGGGGGTTGATTATCTCGCTAATGCAGTTCGTTTGCTAAAACCTTATTTTTCTAATATAGCCATTGAGGTACAGCCCCTAGAACAAGAAGATTACGAATTATTGATACAAGAAGGAGTAAATACCGTATTGGTCTATCAAGAGACCTACAACAAACAGAATTATAAAAAACATCACCCCAAAGGGCGTAAATCGAATTACGAATACCGTTTGGATACACACGACCGATTGGGGAGAGCAGGAATACATAAAATGGGACTTGGTGTTCTTATTGGGTTAGAAGATTGGAGAACCGACAGTTTTTTCTGTGCTTCACACCTCGATTATCTCGAAAAGACCTACTGGCAAACCAAATACACTATTTCTTTTCCGCGTTTACGTCCTTGTGCAGGAGGAGTGGAACTAAAGTCAGTCATGACCGACCGTCAATTAGCTCAGTTGATTTGTGCATATCGTATTTTTAACCATGAAGTAGAACTCTCAATGTCCACAAGGGAGTCTAAGACGTTCAGAGAAAACAGTATGTTTTTGGGAATAACGTCTATTAGCGCCGATGCCAAAACCGAACCTGGAGGTTATGCTAATCCTAAAGTAAATCTAGAGCAATTTGAAATCAATGATAAACGTCCGACCAGTGAATTTGTAAAAGTAATTGAAAGCAAAGGATACGAAGCGGTATTCAAAAATTGGGATAAAAGTTTGCAGTAAAACTATGAGGAAAGCCTTCCCTTTCTATATTGTTGTCATTGCTATTTTTTTAGGAATAGTCAGCCCACATTTATTTTCCGAAGGAATGTTTATGGACGGTCTTCTATATGCAACCATAGCACATAATTTAGCCCATGGAATAGGAAGTTTTTGGGATTTGCACTTAACACAAACACTCTATCCACATTTTCATGAACACCCACCATTGGCAATGGGAATGCAAAGCCTTTTTTTTAGACTATTTGGCGATGCTTTTTGGATAGAACGTTTGTACTCTGTACTTACCTTTGCGATAACAGGAATAGGGCTGTTTAAAATCGGTAAAGAAGTACTCGGTAAAGAAGCAATAAATACATTTTGGGTTGCTCTATTGTTTTGGATAACAGTACCTTTGGTAACGTGGTCAGCGTCCAATAATATGCTCGAAAACACCATGATGGTCTTTATCGTATTTTCGGTTTTACATACGCTAAAAGCACAAAAAAAAGCACCCTTATTTAACTATGCTTTAGCGAGTATTTTATTATTTTTTGCAGTATTAACCAAAGGAGTAGTAGCACTTTTCCCTTTATCTATTCCGTTTTGGACGATGATTTTTAGCCCTCAAAAAGAAAAGGTCAAAGAATTTATCATAAACACCTTTTTATATACATTTTTCACGCTTATTCCCTTTGTTTTTCTCTTTGTTCTCATACCCGAAAGCAAAGAAAGTCTTTGGCAATATGTTCAAAAACAAATAGTTGGAAGTATTAATAACGTACAAACGGTATCTACTCGTTTTTATATTATAGGCGTACTCTTTCAAGAGCTTTTACCAATGCTTATCATTGGAGGTATTGTTTATTATGCAACGAAAAAAATCACTTTTCAAAATTCGTATAACAAAACAGCATATATTTTTATAGCCTTAGGATTATCGGGAGTTTTGCCCATAATGGTCAGCCTCAAACAAAGCGGTTTTTATATTTTGGCAACCTTTCCATTTTTCGCAATAGGTTTTTGGTTGCTCATTTACCCTCAAGTAGTGTATATTTATCATAAGATGATTTCACAATCCTATTTTAAGCAGTTTAAAATCTTGAGTTACATCCTTTTATGTATAGCTGTCACAATGAATACCTTTTATTTCGGAACCCTTCAAAAGGATAAAGAGAAACTGACCGATGTAAAAAAAACATTAGAAAAAATTCCACCTTATAGCATCATTTCGCTCGACCCCAACTTAGTCGATCGATGGGATTTGCACGGTTATTATCAGCGATATGCCTTCATTAGTTTAGATGCTCAAGAACCCTTTAGACACCAATTTGCATTAGTCAATAAAAAGTACGAGATGCCCGAAAATTATAAGCAAGATACACTAACGTTAAAACAATATAATTTGTATATTAAAAAAGATGATTAGGGCGTTCCCCCAATTTGCAAAAACAACATATCGCTCTCGCGAAACGTTGTTTTTGCAAATTGGGGTCGGGCTATCCGTTATATCTTTTGTGTTGCATATGTGCAACAACACAAAAGGATGCCACTCCTATCCCTAACGCGAAGAAAATGAGCGAGAAGAAAACGGAATTTAGTTTTCTTAGACGATGAAAAATTCTTTTGCATAGCCCCAGCTATGGAAAATAATTTTGAAGAAGGATAAGGAAAATAAAACCGTTTTATGCCGTTCATTTTCTTTGTGTTAGGGATACGATCCCTAACGCGTTACGATTAAAATACAAAAAACATGAAAAAACAAATCAAATTAATATTACTCTTTGTACTCTTTGTAAATTTAAGTATAGGACAAAACCAATACAACAGTTTATTTTGGGAAATATCAGGAAATGGATTAAAGAAAAAATCCTATTTATACGGAACGTTTCACACCAAGGATCAACGCGTGTTTGAGTTTTCAAAAAACGTAAAAAAAGCCTTTAAAAAAGCCGATATTTACGCGATGGAACTCAATATGGATAGCATCGACCAAAGTGCGGTTATGCAATCAATGTTGATGGATTCTAATCTTACGTTAAACGATTTATTAACCGAAGAAGAATACAATCGTGTAAATCGTTTTTTCTTAGACTCGTTAGGAATGCCATTGTTTATGTTACGTCGTTTACAACCGATGATGGTAGCACAAATGATAAGCCTAAAAGATCTAAATTCAGAACAAGAAAATGCCTTGGATTTGTATTGGTTTACATTGGCAAAAAAGCAAAAAAAACAATGTGTAGGACTAGAGAAAATGGAAGAACAAACCAATGCAATTAAATCAATACCCGTTAGAGAGCAAGCCAAACAACTATTAGAGGCCGTTGATAATTACGGAAAAAAAGAAGAGGGAAGCTTTGATGTGGAACAAATGTTAGAGGTATATCGAAGTGGTAATTTAGATAGTCTAACGGCATTAACAGAGAGTGTTTATGATGATTCTCTCGGAGGTCTCAGTCAATTTAATGAAAATTTTATTTACAGTAGAAATAGTAAAATGGCAGATAGAGCCGAACAATATTTTAAGAAAGGAAGTGTGTTTGTGGCTGTAGGTGCTGCACATTTACCTGGAGAAAAAGGAGTAATAGAATTGTTAAGAAATAAAGGTTACAAAGTTGTACCTTTACCTTTTGCAAAGCGTAAATAATTCACTTGTATTAGGGATGTATCCCTAAAACAGATAAAATGAGTATCATAAAATGTTTTAAATTCCTTTATCCTTCTTCATAAAATTTTTCCATAGCTCGGCTATGCAAAAATTTTATTCATCGTCTAAAGAAACTAAAACTCATTTTCTGATTGCTCATTTCACTTGTATTAGGGATAGAACGGCGTGTTTGAGCTCTTTTT
>JALWSJ010000287.1:14054-15702 GCA_026993705.1 Flavobacteriales bacterium | reverse complement strand
ATTTGGGCGTTCCCATTACAGCATAAAAAATAGCCCCGTTCACACTATCCTCCGCTTCCCTATTTTTTACGCAGTAATGGTCGGGCTATCACTACTCGCTTTTTTTGCTTGCAAATAGCAAGCAAGCAAAAAAGAGCTCAAACATACCGTTCTATCCCTAACGCAGTTAATCTAAGCACAAAGAAAATGGAGTTTAGTTTTCTTAGACGATGAATATTTTATTTGCTTGTGCTCAAAACAACAAACTTTAAGAATTTTTGAATCTTTCTTTTTTCCAATACTGTCGTTGTAAAATTTTGTAGTAACACGTTACAACAAAAATTTTACGCCTAAGTCTTGAAAAAAATAAATTCTTCAAATCCTTCATAAAGTTCATTGCATTGAGCATAGCCCAGCTATGAAAATATTTTATGAAGCAGGATAAAGGAAATAAAAACACTTTATGTTGTTCATTTTCTTTGTGTTAGCGATGCTATTCCTACCGAAAATCAGGAATAACAACAATAAAATCATCAAAAATTTGAGAAATGAATAAATCACCTTTAAACAAAATACCACCTGACCCTGCACTTATCATCTTTCCCGTATCTTGAAAGATGATTTTCTTTTCTCTGGTTATTGTATTTAAACTGTATAACAAAGTCGGCGAAGGATTCTCTTTCGAGCGATAATGTTTAAAGAAAGCTCTAAAATCAGGGTGAGAAGCAACCAGCAATTCCGTTTGTGTTCCACTGAGGTTGTCGGCTCCTTTTATGTGTTTAAAAAGTGTTTTTCGTTTGTAGTTATTGCTCGCGTCATACCAGATGATTTTACCACTTAAAGTAGTACTCAATAAAATAGAATCACCAAATTGTATAACGCTATTCGGCATTTTTATCCCTCTGTCCAATACCGAATAAACACCACTGTCATAAGCAATTAGTTTTCCGTTAAGGGTTTTGTATTTGCTGATGAGAAAACGTTCTTTTCCTTGTGCAAATAAATCATTAGCATAGCTAAGGTACTTGTGTTGGAAAACGGTGTCAAACATCAATTTATCGGCTGTTATTTCAAAGCGGATAACTTCGGATTTTTTCGGCGTTACAAAGTTGATAATGAATAGATAATTTTCCCAATTGGAAATACCTAATGGATGAAAAGATGATGTATATGTTTTAAAATCAATAGGGAAAGGCGTTGCCGATGAGTCGTTGAGTTGGTATTGCCAAACGCTTCCTTCTTTTCGTTCTCCTTTTCGTCGGTTGTCGCAAGCGATAAGTAAGCGAGGTGATGTTACACAAGAATCTATCACAAAATCTTCCGATCCATCGGCTACTTGAATTTTATCGATGTGTTGTTGTCCTTTGACGAGCAAAGGGAAAATGCAAATCAATAAGTAACTTAGTTGTTTTTTTATCATTTTAATGGTTTATGAATAGTTGCGTTAGGGATAGAAGTGGCATCCTTTTGTGTTGTTGCATATATGCAACACAAAAGATATAACGGATAGCCCGACCTTTACGGCGTTAAAAGTAGTGTAGTGGGGCTAGTGCGAACGGAACTGCTTTTTATGCCGTAATGGGAACGCCCAAATCATTCTTCTATTCGTTTTTTAAATTGTGCATCGTATAGTGTTTTGTAAAATCCTTTTTTGGCAATAAGTTCGTCA
>JALWSJ010000287.1:0-14044 GCA_026993705.1 Flavobacteriales bacterium | reverse complement strand
AAAGGCGGTGTGCGATAACAAAAGAAGTTCTTCCTTTGGTTAATTTTTCAATAGCATTCTGAATCAGAAACTCTGACTCTGAATCGATGGATGAGGTGGCTTCGTCCAGTATTAAAATATTCGGGTTGTAAACATAGGCTCTTAAAAATGAAATGAGTTGTCTTTGCCCGACCGATAAGGTGCTTCCGCCTTCTTTTACGTTAAATTCGTAGCCATTTGGTAATTGGGTAATAAATTCGTGAGCTCCAACCAATTTTGAGGCTTTGATTACCTCTTCTTTTGTGATGTTTTCGTTGCCTAAGGTAATGTTGTGCAAAATGGTGTCCGAATATAAAAATACGTTTTGCAGTACTACGGCTATTTGTTGTCGTATTGTGGAAGTGCTTATTTTTTTTAAATCCTTACCGTCTATATAAATATGACCTCTTTGATAGTCGTAAAAACGCCCCAATAAGTTGATTAACGATGATTTACCGGATCCTGTTTCACCTACAATGGCTACGGTTTCTCCGGGGGTAACATCAAAAGTAATTCCTTTAAGTACGTATTCAGGTTCGTTGTAAGCAAACCATACATCTTCAAAACGTACAGCTCCTTTAAAGGATTCGGGGCTTGAAGCTTCGTTAGTTTCTTCAATAAAATCTTCACGGTCTAAAAGCGTAAAGACACGTTCTGCTCCCACCAATCCCATTTGTAAGGTATTGAATTTATCCGCCAACATTCTTATCGGTCGGTATAGCATATGTACAAACAAAATAAAAGCGGTAAGGTCGGTAATGATAAGTTGTATATCGGCTTCCGAGTTGTTGATTTGAAATAAGCTGTAAAAAACCAGTAAAGCAATGGATAAAGCACTCAAATTTTCAACCACGGGAAAAAATATAGAGTATGCCCAAACGGAATCGATGTGTGCTTTTCGGTGTTTTTTATTGATTTCTCTAAACTTTTGTGCTTCTACCTTTTCGCGGTTGAATATCTTTACCACAACAATACCCGAAATATGTTCCTGCACAAAAGTATTGAGCTTGGATACCTGTGTACGAACGTCTTGAAAGGCTTTTTTTATGGATTCTTTAAAAATCTTAGTTGCCCATAATAATATAGGTATAGGAATAATTACAATCAACGTAAGCTCCCAATTGATATAAAGCATCGTACCAAGAACAAAAATAATAGTCAAAATATCACCGATAATGGTCAAAAAACCTTGCGAAAAAATATCGGCAATAGTTTCAATGTCGCTGATAACACGAGTAACTAACATGCCAATCGGATGAGTATCAAAGAATTGCAGTCTAAGGTGAGTAATGTGTTTAAATAATTGGTTACGAATATCACGAATAACATTTTGCCCGACCTCCTGCGAAAGGTACGTCCTAAAATACCCGCCAATAGCTTCGATAATCAATATTCCGATAACGATAAGCGTCCCGTAATAAAGACCTTCCTTATTTTTATGCACTACAAAATCCCCCACCAATTTTCCGATAATAGCAGGTCTTAAAATAGCAATTCCCGCTAAAAAAAGAGTAAGGAATAAGGCCGTGTAAAACTTTCGGTTGTACGGAGAAACATAGCTCAATACTCGCTTGAACAACAGCATATTTTTTTTCTCTGAAATTTTTCCTGTACTCGGCATAATGTGGCAAAGGTAACTTTTTCCTTTTGATTTAACCAATTCGATATCGTTTGCTTTTATAGAGAATTTATTAGTTTATATCTTGTTGTAGATTTGGGCGTTCCCATTACGGCATAAAAAAGCAGTTTCCTTCGCACTACCCTCACTGCCCTCCCCACTATACTGCTTTTTAACGCCGAAATGGTCGGGCTATCCGTTATATCTTTTGCCCTCCAAAAGGAGGGAGGGCAAAAGGATGCCACTTCTATCCCTAACGCGGGTAGTACCGAGATGAGAGAGCATAAAACAATAAAAGAAAGTATTTACACCGTCTCAATTATACCATTTTAATGTTTAAATGGTATTACAGGAGACTAAAAACGCAAAACCGTATCAGAAAACCTTTTCCTAACGAAAAATGACCTTTTCCTATCTTTAATCGCTGTAAATTCAAATTTTCACTTTACATTTATAGAGAAATAATACCATATGAAAATTGAAACGAGTCGAAAGAAAGTGAGTTTTAGTTTTCTTAGACGATGAATAAAATCTTTGCATAGCCATAGCTATGCAAAGATTTTATGAAGAAGGATAAGGAAAATAAAACGCTTTATTAGGTTTATTTCAATATTTAAATGGTATAAGTTCAGCGTCCTATCGAAAAATATTCGTTGAATATAAAAATAACAAGCGTATGAAAATGAGAGCCTTAATAGTAGATGACGAAGAAAACGCAGGAAAAAACTTAGAACTTCTTTTAAGGAATTACTGTTCGGAAGTAACCGTTTTGGATATCGCGGATAGTGCTGAAGATGCACGAACAAAAATAGAGCAACTCAAACCCGATGTCGTGTTTTTGGATATAGCCATGCCGGGAGAAGATGGTTTTAGTTTACTGAAATCATTACCCGAACGCGACTTTTCTGTAGTTTTTACAACGGCTTACAATGAATTTGCTCTCAAGGCTTTTAAAGTCAATGCAATCGATTATTTAGAAAAACCGATAAGTATTGAGGAGTTGCAAAACGCAGTGGATAAAGTACAAAAAATCCATGGCACACCGGAGCAAAGATCAAGTAAAGAACTTAAAACATTTGTAGAAGAAGTACTAGAACCCAAAGCCTTGGATAGAATCAGTATTCCCACAAGAGAAGGATATATGATTTTAAGGAGCGAGGATATTCTGCATTTAGAGGCTAGCGACAATTATACGATGATTTATCTAGCTTCCGGAAAACGCTATTTGAGCAGTAAAAATATAAAAATATACGAGCAGAATTTAGACCCGAATGTTTTTTACAGGGTGCATAAATCTCACATCATAAACGTAAAAGATCACTTAAAAGAGTTTTCCCGATTAGAAGGAAATGTAGCTGTGCTTTCAACCGGAAAAGTAGTGCCTGTTTCGCGAAGAAAATTATCTGGGTTTCTTCAGTACATTAACTCTTTTTAGGTGAGGTACGATGTGAAAAGTATTTACCGTTTCCTTACGGGAAATAACCTAAACCTAATTAAATCTAAAAAGGAAACAATAAAATTAATAGTTTTGTTTGTGAGTAATGTAAAGAGAAAAACAAGACTTTTAAAAATTGAAATGAATTTATTTGAAAAAAATGTTAAATATTCACAAAGAATTATTTTCTTTGTGGTTTGTGTAAGTTTGCGAAAGGCTGTTTTGCGAGTGGTTGATAAACGTAACTTGTTGTGAATTAAGAATTTAAATTATATAAATATGTTAAATAAAATTACGCTATTGTTTTTCTTATTGTTGATAAGTGTAGGGGCAACCTTCGCACAATCGGGAACGGGGACTATTAAAGGTACGGTTGTGGATGAGGCAGGAGAGCCTTTACCTTTTGTGAATGTTACCCTTTGGCAAAACGGGAATATGAAAACAGGAGCAACAACTGATTTCGATGGTCATTTTAAAATTTCCAATGTTGAGCCGGGTAAATATGATATAGAGGTGAGTTATGTTGGTTACCAAAAACAAAAACTGGAAGGAATAATTGTTAAAGGGAGTAAGTTGCTACCACTACCGAATATTGTCTTAAAAGAAGGTGATTTGTTAGATGAGGTTGAGGTTGTTGCTTATAAAGTTCCCTTGATTGATAAAGATGGTGGAGCTACAGGTGGTACGGTAACAAGAGAAGAGTTGGCGAGAATGCCGGGTCGTTCTGCTGGAGCTATTGCTTCCACAGTAGGAGGTGTACAAACCGATGCGAATGGTAATGTTCAGTCTGTTCGTGGTTCTCGTAGCGATGCTACTTATTACTATATCGATGGGATTAAAGTGCGTGGGTCTTCTTCTTTGCCTAAATCTGCAATACAAGAGGTAGCGGTATTAACCGGGGGGCTTCCTGCTAATTACGGGGATGTAACCGGGGGGATTATTTCCATTACAACAAGAGGTGCTTCTCGTGAGTATTTTGGAGGGGTTGAATATATAACCTCAGGATATAAGTTTGGTCAAAAAACGTATGGTTTAGATCATTATGGATATAACCTTTTAGAAGGGGTTGTTTCCGGGCCTTTGTTAATGAAAAAAGATAGTGCAGGGAAGAAAACGGATCCTATATTAGGTTTCTTTGTTTCCGGTAACTTTACAAGTATGGTTGACCCAAGACCTTTTGCTATTAAGAATTACAAAGTAAAAGATGATGTGCGTGCCGGTTTGATTGATAGTCCTGTTAGAGAGAATAAAACAGGGGATGGGATTTTATACAATGCCTTGTTTTTAAATCAAAATGATTTTGAACAAGTTAAGTTTAGGCAAAATGTGAGTTCAACATCAGCTTCTTTGGCTGGTAAAATAGATGTAAATGTAGGTAGTAATATGAATTTAACATTTGGAGGTAACGGACAGTTTAATAGAAGACATTTCTTAAATTCATGGGCGGATAATTTATTTAATTATCCAAATAATCCTTTAGAGCAAACTTATACATGGAGAACGTATGTGAAGTTTACACAACGTTTTGCCAATGCGAAAGAAGAAACCGCAGAAGAAGCAAAAGCAAACAAAGGAGGAATAAAAAATGCTTTTTATACATTAATGGTTGATTATACACAAGAGAGAAGAACAAGACAAAATGATATTCATAAAGATAAAATCTTTAATTATGGTTATGTTGGGAAATTTGAAATCGATAGAAATCCTACCTATACTGTAAAAGATTTGAATGGAGATGGTTTTATTGATGCTTTGGTGCAAAATGGGAATCAAGAAAGCAATGTTCGTTTTACTCCGTCTAAAGAAAATGCAGATTTAGCAGCTATCACTCGTCAGTTTTTCGATTTACAAACGCAAGGGGTAAATAATATGAATGATATTGTTGCAGGAAATGCGTTAAGAAACGGAGATAGACCACAGTCGGTATATAACCTTTGGAATAATATAGGTTATCAATATAATGGTTACTCAAAAAGAGATAGAAATCAATTCCGTTTAACCGGTCAAGGTTCTGCCGATGTTGGAAATCATGCCATTACGGTAGGTTTTGAGTATGAACAACGTGTGAATAGAAGTTTCTCTGCTTCACCGGTAGGTTTATGGACGCAAATGCGTCAATTGCAAAACAAACATATCAAAGAGTTAGATGAGAGTAACGGATACGTTGAGAATTTAGGTACTTTTTATAGAGTTACCTATGGTCAATTAAATTCTGATCCGGGCGAGTATAATGGGTCGGGAGAACAATCATTTTTTGATTACAATGTTCGTAAAAAATTAGGGTTAGATCCTGACGGAACAGATTGGTTAAATATTGATGCTATGGATCCTAATTTCTTTACTTTGGATATGTTTAGTGCTGATGAGTTGATTAGTGGTCAAAATGCTAAAAATTATGTTTCATATTATGGATATGATTATACCGGTAAACGATTAAAAGAGAAAGTAACCTTTGATGATTTCTTTACGGCAAAAGACGATTATGGAAATTTAAAACGTTCAATAGGTGCTTTTCAACCAGTTTATATGGCGGGATATATTATGGATAAGTTCGCATTTGATGATTTAATATTCAATGTTGGTGTCCGAGTAGATAGATATGATGCGAATCAAAAAGTACTAAAAGACAGATATCTTACCTACGCAGCTAAAACAAAAGGAGAAGTTTCGGAATTAAATGGTGTAGCTGTTCAACATCCGGATAATATACCGGATAATGCTGTTGTTTATGTGGATGATGTGAATGATCCAACTGCTATCAAAGGGTATCGCGTTGGTAAAACTTGGTATAATGCCATAGGAAATGAAACCAATGATTTAAATGAAATTAAATCTTCAGGTAATATTCAACCGCTATTGCAAGATGGTGTGGATCCTTCAAAACCTATTAATTCAAGTGTGTTTAAAGATTATAAGCCTCAGGTAAATGTGATGCCGAGAATCTCGTTCTCATTCCCTATTTCAGATAACGCTTTGTTTTTCTCTCATTACGATGTACTAACAAAACGGCCTACAGCCAACGGAAATCCTGTTAACCGATTGAATCCAACAGATTATTTATTTTTAGGTCAAAATACGAATGTTTTAAACAATCCAAATTTGAAACCTGAAAAAACAATAGATTTTGAATTAGGTTTTCAACAAGCACTAAATAAATCATCGTCTCTTAAATTATCGGCTTTCTATAAAGAAAATAGAAACATGGTTACGATTGTTTTTGTTGAAGGGGCTTATCCAAATGATTATAAGACATGGGGAAATAGAGATTTTGGTACAGTAAAAGGGTTAACCGCTGCTTATGATTTAAGAAGAACGAAAAATATTAGTTTAAGAGCTTCTTATACATTACAGTTTGCACAGTCAACCGGTTCAAATCCAAACTCTTCGCTAAACTTGATTAACGCTCGTCAACCGAATTTAAGAACGGTTTATCCGACAAGTTTTGACCAAAGACACGTACTGACTGGTTCGTTGGATTTTAGATATGACGAAGGAAAAAATTATAATGGTCCGGTAATTAAAGGGAAGCAAATCTTTAAAAATTCAGGAATTAATTTCAGAGGAAATTACGCATCAGGAAGACCTTATACGCAACAGGTTTCTCCTAATGGTAGTGCGTTTATAAGTTCTAATGATGGTACAACAAAAGGAAATCCTTTTGGCGCAAGGAAGCCGGGTACGTTTAGAATGAATATGCAAATTGATAGAAATATTGAAGTAAGCTTTGGAAAGGATAAAAAGAAAAAAGCGAATATGAATGTATATTTATGGGTAAGTAACTTGTTTAATACATTGAATATTAATAATGTGTACAGAGCAACCGGTAACCCTAATGATGATGGTTATTTAAATTCTGCAAATGCTCAAAATACAATACAAGCTCAAACAGATATTAATTCATTTAAGTACTACTACGCCCTAAAAGCGAATAATCCATTTAATTATGGTACCCCACGTCAAATTCGTTTAGGTGTAAAATTAGACTTTTAATTATTGACAATTAATTCATTACAATTATGAGAAATTATATAAATATAGCTGCTGTGATTTTATCGGCTTTATCGGTGTCTCATCTTTCTTATGCGGAGAAAGGTGTGGGGTCATCCGGATTAAAGCCACATAACGGCAATTCTTTTCAGACTAAATCATCTGCTTGTGCACCTGCTCAAGGTAGTAAATATTTGGAGTACAATAACGCACGTGCTAGAGTAGAAACAGGTGGACTTATTTGGCTCGATCGTGCGAATGGTAGGGCTGATTATGAAGTTCCTAAGAATTCAGGACAATTTTTGATTTATAGTGGAGCTCTATGGGTTGGGGGTAAAGATGTGAATGGTCAGTTAAAACTAGCCGCTTTAAAATATAGAAATTCAGGGAATGACTTTTGGACAGGTCCTCTTTCAGTAACACCTAACACCGGTAATCCTGCTATTGGAACACGTGATTATGGTGCGGCGACTGTTGATGCTCAAACCTGTAATGAATACGATAAATTCTTTATTACGGAAAGGCAAGAAATTGCAAAATTTAATGCTTGGTGGGAATGTTCGCTGGATCCGAATTGTGATATGGCAAATGATTTCCCTGGATATAGTATTCCTGCTAGTATCCTAAATTGGCCGGCTCATGGAGATTTGGCTAAATTCCAAGATTTTTATTTAGCTCCTTTTTATGACAGAGATGGAGATGGTGTGTATAACCCTACTGGAGCTGGTGACTACCCTTGGTATGATTTGGTTGGGGAACATGATTGTCGTAGCGATAGAAGTGTTACTCTTTTTGGAGATTATAATATGTGGTGGGTGTTTAATGATAAAGGTGATGTTCATACAGAAAGTGGTGGAGATCCAATTGGAATGGAGATTCGAGCACAGGCTTTTGCTTTTGCTACGAATGACGAAGTCAATAACATGACTTTTTACAACTATCAGCTAATTAACCGTTCAACACAAACATTAACGGATACTTATTTTGGTCATTATACAGATGTAGATTTAGGATGTGCTGGTAATGATTATGCGGGTTGTGATATTCAACGTGGTTTAGCTTTTGTTTATAATGCCGTTGATGATGATGCTGCTTCCCCTGGACAAATTAGTTGTTCTCGTCCTTTAACCGGTATTCCTGCGGCTATTGGTATTGATTTTTTCGAAGGTCCTTATCAAGATAATGACGGGATTGATAATCCTTTAACTACGGATATTGCCGTTGCTTTGGCTCAAGGTGGTATACCTTATAAAGGACTAGGTATTGGTTATGGAGATGGAGTTGTAGATAATGAGCGTTTTGGGATGCGTAAGTTTGTCTTTTATAATAATTCAAATAATAACGTTGTTGGCGACCCTAATTCAGGTAGTCCGACACAATTTTACAACTACTTAAGTGGTTTTTGGAAAGATGGAAGTACGTTTAAGTTGGGAGGGGATGCAAATACTACTGCTTGTTCTACTACTCCGGTTGATTATGTGTATTTTGGTGACACCGATCCGTATCTTTGGGCTACTAGAGGTTTACCACAGTCTTGTATTACAACTCCCGGAGGTTGGACTGAACGAGGAGAGAATAATTCTCTTCAAGATAAACGTATCGTTCAATCTGCAGGTCCTTTTACCTTACAACCCGGGGCTACTAATAATATTACAGTAGGGGTGATTTATTCAAAGGCTCAAAATGGCGGGGCTTGGCAATCTGTTTTAGATATGCGTAAAGCAGATGATAAAGCACAAGCTTTATTTGATAATTGTTTTAGAATTATGAATGGACCTGACGCACCTGATGTAACGGTACAAGAAATGGATAAAACGATTATTTTATACTTGTCGGGTACGGATGAACATTTTCAAGAAAAAGACCCATTGATTGAAGCGTTGGGTGATACGACTTTAGATATTTATTATGATTTTGAAGGGTATCAAATTTATCAAGTTACAGGAGGAGATGTCGGTCCTTCATCTTTAAACGATCCGACTAAAGCTCGTTTGGTAGCACAAGTCGATAAGAAAAATGGTGTGGGACAAATCGTAAATTATGTGGTTGATCCGGTTATCGGATTACCTGTTCCTCAATTAATGGTGGACGGAGCGGATAAAGGAATTAAACATTCATTTAAAATTACTGAAGATTTATTCGCAACGGGAGATTCTCGTTTAATAAACCACAAGAAATATTATTACATTGCTATTTCTTACGGATATAATAATTATGAAGATTTTAATCCTGTAACAGGAGCAGGTCAAGATAATCCTTATTTTCCAAGTAGAAAAGGAAGAATAGGAGCAATTAAACCTGTTGTTGCTATTCCTCATATCGCATCTCCTGAAAACGGGGGTTCTGTTATTGAAGTAGAATATGGAAGTGGACCTAAAATTACTCAAGTTGAAGGTAGAGGAAACGGAAAACTAATACTTGATTTAGCACAAGAGTCCGAAGATGAAATTGTAAGTACTAATTATACCCCAAGTGAAGTAACTTACGATTATAATAAAGGTCCTGTTAAAATAGAAGTTGTTGATCCACTTAACGTTAAAGGTGGTGATTATGAATTGAAATTCATTAAAGATGCACAAAATAAATTGGATAGTGCAACATGGGTATTAATAAGAAACGGAAACGAATCGGTTTTCTCAGATGAAGTAATTACTGTAGGGAATCAACAAATTATTCCTGATTGGGGGATTGCTGTGGAAATTGAACAATACTTCTATAAAAAAGCCGGAAACAAACGTAAGAACATCTTATTAGAAGCAACTAGAGAATTTGGAGATGTTTCTAAAGCATGGTTAAGCGGAGTTCCTGATAAAGATGGGAATATTTCTCAAAACTGGATTCGTTCAGGTGCTACCGATGTAAATGCTACGAATGGTATGCCTGCTTGTTCTGACCCACATTTCTTTAACGATGTGTTTATTGGAACAGAAGCTCTTGATGGTGAGCAAGTTTTTGAGAAAATATTGGAAGGAACTTGGGCACCGTATCGTTTAACAGCGAAAGGTGATTGTAATCATACTCCTGTTAGTAACGCTAGTTGGACAGCACAAAATTTATCGGATTTAGGTGATTTGAGTTCGGTGGATATTGTTATCACAAAAGACAAAAGTAAATGGACACGTGTTCCGGTTGTCGAAACACAAGATGACCCTGCTTTATCTTGGGATGGGAATACACAGAAGTTAAAAGTGAAGAAAATGCCTTCGGTTGATAAATACGGAAATCCGACAAATGATCCTACTAACGATAGCGGAAATCCAAATGATGCTAATTATATTTCGGGGAAAGGGATGAGTTGGTTCCCAGGATATGCAATTGATGTAAAAACCGGTGAGCGTTTAAATATGGCATTTGGTGAAGATTCTTGGTTAGGAGGAGATAATGGTAATGATATGGTGTTTAACCCTACCAATAGAATGTACACTAATCTTGGAAATCCTAGTGATGTTAATTCTGTTGTGTTTGGTGGAAAACATTATGTTTATATTTTCAGAAACTTGAAAAAAGACGATAAAAATGGTGATGTAATTGGAGCGTATGACAATGGTGAATACATGAAAACAAAATTGGTAAACGGTACATCTACTGCTCATTTTAGAAGTGTTTGGAAAGGTTGTATGTATGTTGGGATTCCTTTGTTATCTCCAACGGCTGCCGGTTTAGAAAATTCAAATGATAAATATTCATACATAGAAACGGATGTTAAAATAAGAATCAGAGTAGCGAATGCATACGAGCAAAATGCTGACCCAGGGCAATATGTTATAGATGGTCAGGGTACTTCTCAAAATGGGTGGTATAATTATTATAAATTCAATATGGACGATATTGCTACGGTTACAAATGCTGATGTAACGGATAGTATAAAAGATAGTATTATGAATTTAATCAACGTTGTACCTAATCCTTATTATGCTTATTCTAATTATGAAACGAGTCGATTGGATAATCGAATCAAAATCGTTAATCTTCCTGATGAATGTACAGTAAGCATATATACAGTGTCGGGTACCTTAGTAAGACGTTTTACAAAAGCGACAAATCGAGTTACTTCAATTGATTGGAACTTAACCAATCAGGTTGGGATTCCAATTGCAGGAGGTTTGTACTTAATTCATGTTGATGTTCCGAGTATTGGTAGAGAGAAAGTATTGAAATGGTTCGGTGTGATTCGTCCTCCGGAATTGAAAAACTTCTAATAGAATACCGGTCTAATTAATTACTAAAATTTATAAAGATGAACATATCTAAATATATATTAAAATCATTTATCCTTGCAGGAGCTCTTACTACGGTAAGTGTTTCTTATGCGGGAAATGAAGATCGTGCCGGTTCGGCAGGAGCTTCAGAATTGTTGGTTAATCCATGGGCTAGAAGTTCGGGTTGGGCCGATGCCGGAGTGTCTTCTGTAAAAGGGCTTGAAGCAATGTTTGTAAACGTGGCGGGCTTATCGGGAGCGGATAAAACGGAGGTTATTTTTACACATACCAATTGGATGAGTAAATTATCCGGTATTTCTCTAAATAATTTTGGTATTGCCCAAAGAGTTGGAGAAACCGCAGTGATAGGATTGTCGTTTATGAGTTTGGATTTTGGTGATATTATGCGAACAACCACAGAGTTACCGGAAGGAGGGTTAGGTTTTTTTAATCCGAAATACAGTAATATTAATTTAGCTTTTGCAAAACAATTTTCAAGTTCAATATCCGGTGGGTTGAATGTTAAATTGATTTCCGAAGCCATTAGTGATGTTAAAGCCTCAGGGGTAGCTTTTGACGCAGGAGTTCGGTATGTTACAGGAGAGAATGACAAAATCAAATTTGCTATTAGCCTTAAAAATGTTGGAGGTCCGATGACTTTCTCCGGACAAGGTTTGTTTTTGGAGATGTTGAATACGCAAACGAATACGAATATAGCAATGGTACAAAGAGTAAGTAATTTTGAATTACCTTCTTTGTTGTCTATCGGTGCATCTTATGATTTTATTTTTAATGAAAATCATAAACTTACCGTAGCCGGAGCTTTTACTTCTAATTCATTTATGAAAGATCAGTTTAGATTGGGCGGTGAATATAAAATGAATGCTGAAAAAGCCATGTTTGCTCTACGTGCCGGTTATGCATTTGAAAAAGGAATTATGAAAAAGGAAACTAGAACGACCAACTTAACTGGTTTTAATGCCGGCTTTTCTGTTGATTTTCCTTTCGGAAAATCTGAATCGCCAATTGGTATTGATTATACATACCGAGCATCAACCTTTGGTGGAATTCATACCTTGGGAGTTCGTGTCAATTTAAAATAAAATTTACAACATAATATAATGAATGAGATGAGAGTCTGCTGATGCAGATTCTCATTCTGTTTTTTATAAACCTATTATAACGATGAGTAAAATTAATTATTTAACAGCCGAAGGATTGCAAAAGCTAAAAGATGAAATAAGACATCTAGAACGAGTTGAGCGACCAAAAATATCTCAACAAATTGCAGAGGCACGTGATAAAGGTGATTTGTCGGAGAATGCAGAATATGATGCGGCTAAAGAAGCACAAGGAATGATGGAGGCTAAATTGGCAAAGTTAAAAAACGATTTGGCGAACTCTCGTCTTATCGACAATTCAAAAATTGACAATTCAAAAGTGCTCATTTTGTCCATAGTTAAAATAAAAAACATAGCCAATGGAATGGAGGTTGAATACACCTTGGTCGCACAAAATGAAGCCGATTTGAAGCAACGTAAGATTTCTATCGACTCTCCTATTGGTAAGGGATTATTAGGTAAAAAAGTCGGAGATATAGCTGAAATCATTACACCGGGCGGTAAAATGAATTTTGAAATATTAAATATTAGGCGTTAATGGCTTCAATTTTTACAAAAATAATCAAGGGTGAAATACCTTCTTATAAAGTTGCAGAAAATGATAAATTTTATGCTTTTCTGGACATAAACCCTCTGCAAAAAGGGCATACCTTGGTCGTTCCAAAACAAGAAACGGATTATATTTTCGATTTGGACGATAATCTACTGGCTGAAATGATGGTTTTTTCTAAAAAAGTAGCACAAGCTATCAAAAATGTAATTCCTTGCGATAGGATTGGTATGGCGGTAATTGGTCTTGAAGTGCCTCACGCTCACATTCATCTTGTGCCCATCAATACAATGAAAGATATAAATTTTGCACAGCCCAAAAAAGAATTTACCAAAGAAGAATTTGAAGATATAGCGTCATCGATTCATCAGTCTTTTGAGCAAATAATCCAATAAATAATGAGCACGATAAAAAAGTATAGGGCGTTCCCCTTTTCTGCAAAAAAAACATATCGCTCTAGCGAAACGTTTTTTTTACAGAAATGGGTCGGGCTATCACTACTCACTCTTTTGCTCTCGAACAGCGAGAGAGCAAAAGGAGTTCAAACACGCCGTTCTATCCCTAACGCAATTTCGTCTTTAGTTCTTATATTTAGTTTGGTTCTTGTTTCTTGTCAAAATGAAGATGTAAATCACTCCCAAACTCCAATAAAACATTCCCCTCAACTTGCTACAAAATCGGTGGCAGAGGTGAAATATGCAACCTGTTTTTCCATTCGTACAGAAGACAATATTCGAAAAATACAAATCAAAAACCCATTTAAGAATTACAAAGTTCAACAGACCATTGTATTATTACCTAAAGGAAACCACTACGAAGAAAAAAAGGGAGAATTAGTAGTTTCTATTCCTATCCAATCTATCGTACCCTTTTCAGCCTCGTATATCAGCATGATTGACACCTTAGAAGCCTTGGAAACAATAGTAGGAATAGATAATAAAAATTATATCTACAACCCTAAATTACAACTGCGGATAAAAGAGGGGGCGGTAAAAGAGTTAGGCAACATTTCTACACTCAACCTCGAACAAATGGCAATGATTCAACCCCAAGTAGTCGTTTATACAGGGTATTCAGGAGAAGAAAGTAAAATAAGTCAAAAGCTTTCAGCAATGG
>JALWSJ010000286.1 GCA_026993705.1 Flavobacteriales bacterium | reverse complement strand
TAGTACTTTTATAGAAAATTAAACATTACCGATGCGGCACGTGGCATACCCGCGGGCCGTTGGGCAAAATGCAATGACCTTCAAAAACAAACTAATTAATGGATAAAAAAAGAGCAAACGAAAGAGCTTTTCAAGGAGAATTATACAGGATTATCAATAAATTACTGGATAATAATTCTGATATTTATTTTAACAAAATAACTCAAGAGGAACAAGTTGGTTATGGTGGTTTGTCTAGGTTTGCTGATGGAAAATTGTATTCAAGTAAGGATAACAAAAAAATAGTTTCTTTCGAACTTAAAGACACAAGCTGGGATGCAACAGATGAAATTTTAGTTAGGGACGCTTTTAAAAAAGCGTCTGAGAATGGATACTCATATTTTGTTACTGGAAACCCTAGACAATTAGTTATTTACAAAACTTTTGAGGAAGGAACCCCATTATTAGATAGAAAATTAAAAATATTCAACATATCGAGCATAAAAAGAATAGATGATGTATTATTACCTTTTTATGAAAATCAAATAACAAAACCATTATTAAAATTTTTAAAAACCCTTTCAAATATTCTTCACGGTGTAGAAGAAATCCATTGGGATAGTATAGACAAATATTTCGTTAATAAGTTATCTGCATTTATACTTGAGGCATCAGATGCAACAGTAATGCCTTTATATGAAAAGATTAAGAAAAATTATGATTACAAAAAACGACTAAAAAAATATCTTAAAAGTCAAGATATCTTTAATGTAACATTACGTTTTGATTATTCGGACACATATAAAATAGCTCAACTTTCTAATTATATTTTATACCTGAAAATTATTTTTTACTCATACATACAAAGAGATGTTCCAAAACTTAATCTAGAACCATTAGAGATACCTCTTGATATAAAACAATTAAACAAAGTTTTAAGAAAAAGATTTGATAAAGTTTTAGAATGGGATTATGAAAGTATTTTTTCAAAAACTGTTTTAGACGAAATTACTTTTGATGAAGCATTTTTACCAGTTCTAAAAAGACAAGTCGAGGAATTAAATCACCTTGACTTTAAAGATTTAAAGGTTGATATAATTGGTGCTATTTATAACACATTAATAGATAATCAAGAACAACACGATAGAGGCCAGCATTTTACAAATACAAATGAAGTAGATATAGTTAACGGATTTTGTATTAACGAAGAAACTGAAACAATAATAGATACTGGTTGTGGTGCAGGAACTTTCTTAGTTAGAGCATATAAATTTTTACAGCACTTTCATCCACAAAAAACTCACGAACAATTACTTGAATTGATTTGGGGTATTGAAATTGCACCTTTCCCAGTATTTCTTTCTACAATGAATTTATGTTTATTAAATATAAAATCTATTGACAACTATCCTATTATAATCAACCAAGATTTTTGTAAAATAAAATCTAATAATTATTTTAAACTAAAATTTAAACACGAAACAAAACTGCATAAAATTAAAAATTTACAAGGAAGAGAAGCTGAAGTTAAAATTCCTAAGTTTGATGCATGTGTTGGAAATCCACCATATATTAGGCATGAATTAATTGAAAATAAAGATTGTTGGCTTAATAATGTTGAGAATGAATGGAATATTAAGAAAATTAACAAACAGAGTGATTTGTATGTTTATTATCTTATGCATACAGCAAACTTGTTAAAAGAAGGTAAAAGATTAGGTTATGTAATAAGCAGTTCTTGGTTAGATGTTGGTTTTGGGAAAGATTTTCAAGCATTTTTATTACAAAATTTTAAAATTGTTGCCATTATAGAACATCAAAATAAAAGAAGTTTTGAAACTGCAAGTATTAATACAGTAATACTAATTATTGAGAAATGTTCAAATGAGGAAGAACGAGATTCTAATAATGTGAAATTTGTTAGAATTTATAAAGATTATCAATATTTTATTGGTAAAAGTGATGATAAGGATAGAATTAAAAAGGTTCTTGATTTTACAAGAGAAATAGAAAACACCCAAAATGATATAGAAAATAACGAGCATTTTATTTTGGTAAAAAAACAATCTGAATTACTTAAAGAAAATATTGTTGACGGTAAATTTGTAAATGGACACTGGGGTGCAAAATATTTAAGAGACCCAGGTATTTATAAAAGAATTACAGATATAGGTAAAGGTAAATTATTCAAATTATCAAAATTTTGTGATGTTAAATATGGTATTAAATCTGGAGCAAATGATTTTTTCTATATAATGGATGATACAGAAATTGTTGAAACATTATCTGATAAAGATTTTGAAATGTATTTTGGTTTTTCTAAAGAAAACAGCCATATAAATTGGAAGAAAAACGGTTGGTATTATTCAAAACTTACTAAACGCCATTATCTAATAGAAAGACATTTTGTTAAGCCATTGTTTAAAAGTCAAAGAGAAGCTAAAAACCTTGATGTTGATATTAATAATCTTGACACCAGTGTTATTATTTGTAATGACAGTAAAGATAAATTGGCTAAATTTAACAACAAAATTCTAAAATATATATTAGATTGGATATTCCGGTCATATTGTGCCAGTGATTCCGGGCATATTGTGCCACTGGAAACAGGTGTAATTTCAAGGCCAAATTTACACATTAATTTATAAGTTTCATTTACATTAATTTGTTTCAAAAATTCACATTAATTTATCAGGACAATCCTGCTATGGCGAACTTGTTTTTCCTGAGTGATTCTCCTTTTAACTGAATACGGTGCGAGGAATAAACTATACGGTCAAGAATGGCATCGGCAATGGTTCCTTCGCCAATAAGGTCATGCCATCCGGAGACAGGTATTTGAGAGCTGATGATAATGGAAGACCGGTTGTATTTGCCTTCGACGATGTCCATCAATGCCTGGCGTGCCTGATTGTCAAAAGAGGTCAATCCAAAATCATCAAGGATCAATAGGTTTACCTTTTCAAGGGCTAATATAATTTTGGTATAATTTCCCTCCAGTCTGGCAAGTTTTAAATGTTCCATAAGCCGACCCGTATTATAGTAAAGCGTTTTAAACATCATCATACACGCCTGATGGCCCAGAGACTGGGCAAGGTAACTTTTTCCCGTTCCGGTGGCACCTGTGATAATTATATTTTCTTTATTGCGGATAAAGTCAAGTAGTGCCAGCCGCTGGAAAGTGTTTTTGTCCAATTGCCGGTTAGCCGTGTAATCAATGTCTTTTACGGTAGCAGCAAAACGGAAGCGGGCATTTTTTATCAGGTTCTTTATTTTTCTGTTTTGCTTGTCTTCCCATTCCCTGTCAACCAACATGCTTACATATTCGTCTATGGTATAATCCTGGTTGAGGTTGTTTTGTATATTGGAATAATGCATTTGCGCCATGGCATTTAAACGCATTTGTTTTAACTTTTCTATAGTAGTTTGATTGTTCATGTTTTCTGTTTTTTTTTATTCTGATAGCCTGATAGTTTAATTGTAAACCCCTGCCCCCCGGATGTTCACGTGTTCTGTAATATGGGGTTCCGGTATTGCTTGTGGTGTTTCCATATCTTTTTTATTGGCAAGGATATTCTTGATAATACGGTATCCGTAACGGGAATAGCCAAGGGCCATTACACATGCTTTGTCAACCCTTTGGACCGGGTATTCGGATTTAAGGTGAAGGATCCCGAGGCATTGTTTATAAGCTATCTCAGGATAGGTGTCCTGTTTTAAAAGTTTGTCAATGTAAGCTTCTATGTTTGGCCCCAGTTTTTTTGCCCAGCTTAAAAAGAAGCCGGGGCTCCAGTCCTGATAAAATTTATGGTAACTGCTTAAATGCTCATCTTTCTTTATATACGCTCCCTTCCTGTAACTTCTTTTATGCATGGCAATACGCTGGGACTGGTAGTAAATTTCAACTATGTCTGAGTTGTACTGGACTTCAACACTATGGCCTGTATATCGGTAAGGAACACTGTAATAATTTTTGTCTTCGTGCAAATACACAAAACCCATTTTTTGAACTTTGGCTTTCCGGTATTCTTTCATCTCGTAAGGTCCTGATGGAAGATTGCCGAGATAAGGTTTTTCAATATCCAAAAACAACCTGCTGCGGCTGGTTTCCGATTGCTTCATTACATAGTTGTTGTAAACGGTAAGTTTTTCTTTAACAGCTTTGTTCAAGGCTTCGATACTGAAAAACGTCATTTTGCCAAGCGGATAAAAAATGCGTTGATAAACCAGCCTTAC
>JALWSJ010000285.1 GCA_026993705.1 Flavobacteriales bacterium | reverse complement strand
AATGTAGGGATGTCCAGAAATGAAAAAGGATTAAAAGAAGCAATAGAGGAGATAAAAAACATCAGAGAAGAATTTTGGAAAGATGTTTTTGTTCCCGGTGAGTTAAATGCAATGAATACCGAATTGGAAAAGGCGGGGCGTGTTGCTGACTTCTTGGAATTGGGAGAGTTGTTTGCTGTAGATGCTTTGGATAGAAAAGAGTCTTGTGGAGGTCACTTTAGAGAAGAATATGTTGAAGAGTCTGGAGAACAAAAAGGTGAGGCAAAACGTGATGATAAACATTTTAAATATGTTGCAGCTTGGGAATATACAGGTAATCCTCGTGAAGAAAAATTGCATAAAGAGGAGTTGAATTTCAAGTACATAGAATTGAAACAAAGAAGTTATAAATAACCTTTTTAAAAGGATAAAAATAAATACATTATGTCAGCAAAAAAAGACATGGATTTAACACTTAAAATTTGGCGTCAGAAGGATGCTAATGATAAAGGAGCAATGAAGGATTACACTGTAAAAAGTGTTTCTCCCGATTCTTCTTTCCTTGAGATGTTGGATATGCTAAATGAAGATTTGGTAAATAAAGGAGAAGAACCTGTCGCATTTGACCACGATTGTAGAGAGGGGATTTGCGGTATGTGTTCACTATATATAAATGGGGAAGCACATGGACCTGATAGAGCGGTTACAACCTGTCAGTTGCATATGCGTAAATTTAAAGACGGAGATACCATAACGATTGAGCCTTGGAGAGCGAATGCTTTCCCAGTAATTAAAGATTTAATTGTAGATAGAACTGCTTTTGAACGTATTCAACAAGCAGGTGGATTTATCTCGGTAAATACCTCTGGAAATACGCAGGACGCAAATGGTATTCCTATTAGCAAGCATAATGCAGATAAAGCTATGGATGCTGCTACGTGTATTGGTTGTGGTGCTTGTGTAGCTACTTGTAAAAACGCTTCGGCAATGTTGTTTGTTTCTGCAAAGGTCGCACAGTTCTCATTGTTGCCACAAGGGCAAATTGAACGTAAAGACAGAGTGCTAAATATGGTTCATCAAATGGATTTGGAAGGCTTTGGTAACTGTACGAATACAGGTGCTTGTGAAGTAGAATGTCCTAAAGGGATCTCTTTAGAGAATATAGCCATTTTAAATAGAGAGTATCTAATGTCTTCTTTAACAAAAGAAAAGTAAATAGTAAGGTTAAATACCTTTTGTGGTACAATTATAAAAGTCAATTTCTTTTTTAGAAGTTGACTTTTTTGGTTTTATAACACTCGAAATAAAACAAAAGTATTATATTTGGTGAAAATAATTTATGAAATAGGCAACTTGTCTATTTTCGATAAGTTAGTAAAATAGGTATATTAACTCAAAAACAATTAAATTTATGAAAAAACAAATACTTTCTTTTTTAGCACTAGGTCTTGGATTTAGCTCTATGGCTCAAATCGTTTATACAGATATTAATGATGTTACGCTTACCGCTTCTACAGTGAGAGAGCAATATGCAGTAAACTTTGATAATAACAGTTCTAATGAGATTAATATTTTCGCAGTAGATACTACAATTGAAGTAACAGGACAGTTAGGAACGCAACAAGTACCAACTGTTGCTATAGCTTTAGAGTTTATGAATGGAAGTCAGGTTGTCGGTATTGTTGACAATTCATCCGGAGCTGGTGAGGTTTTAAAAGTTGATACAGTTCAGCAAGGAACTGCAATAGATGGTTCTTCAGCTTATGTTGATATGAGTTCCGGGTCTAATTTACTTTTTCCCGGAGCTGGATTAGGTCTTCATATGTCTGTATTAGGAAATGTATTAGATGCTGGAGATTTTATGAATACAACAGATAAATACATAGGTGTTAAATTTATGATGGGGGCTTCAGAATATTTTGGATGGATAAGAGTCGATGTCGCAAGTCAAGCCGGGTCTGTAACTATAAAAGATTTTGCTTACGAAAGTACTGCTAGTAATGCTATTAATGCCGGAGATACAGGTGGAGCAAATACGGCTGTTTTTGAAAATTCGTTAGCAGATGCTAATGTTTATCTATATGCTACAACGTTGAATGTTTTAAATGTTGAAGGAAATTATAATTTAAATATTGTTGATTTGTTAGGTAAATCAGTTTATAACAAAAATATAAACGGAAATTCATCAATCGATTTGAATGAATTGAATAACGGTGTTTATTTAGTACAAATTAGAAAAGGAGCTAACGTGATTACTAAAAAGATTTATGTTCAAAAATAATTGACTATAATTATAAAAAACAAAAGCCTGATTTCTTTAGAAATCAGGTTTTTGTTTTTTATACAACTTCTATATATTTTAGTATTTACCATTTAAATATTGAAATGAGCCTAATAAAGCTTTTTTATTTTCCTTATCCTTCTTTATAAAATATTTCCATAGCTGTGGCTATGCAAATATTTTATTCATCGTCTAAGAAAACTAAAACTCTCTTTCTTTCGGCTCGTTTCAAAATTAAAATGGTATTATTTGACGTAAAAGATGTAACAACTTCCTTATCTTTGTAGCTAAATTCGTATTCAAACCAAATTATCTTGATAGCAATTATTCTGAACGGTATTTTATTTGGACTCTTACTCAGTTTCTTGATAGGTCCTGTTTTTTTTGTATTGGTTGAAACCAGTATAAAAAAAGGTGTTAAACCAGCCGTAATAATGGACTTGGGAGTACTGTTCAGTGATATTGTGTACTTAATTGCTGCTTACTTTTTTGCTCAAAAGATTTTAGAAGGGTTAAGCGAGAATGCCTACATTAAATATATTGCTTCGGGAGTTTTTATATTGATGGGGATTTTATCTATTGTAAAAAAACAAGCACCGCAAAAAGGAAAGGCGATAGATGTGGATTCGTTGGATACACCAACAGAAGTAGATTCTATAATTTTTCATAAAAAAACGTACTTAACTTACTTCCTTAAGGGAATTGGGTTAAATTCGATTAATCCCGGTGTTTTAGTATATTGGATAGCAGCTTGTACTACGGCAACCGAAGAATTGAAAATTCCTAAAGAACAGTTAATCTATTATTTTATTGCAACTTTGGGAACTATGTTTTTTATTGATTTTTTAAAAATCCATTATGCGAGTAAATTGAAAAATAAATTAACTCCAAGAGCTCTTAAAAACATTAGTATTATCGTTGGAATCGTACTTATATTTTTTGGAGTTGTTGTTGCGTTTAAGGATATTTGATGAAAGATTATGAGCTTGCATTTGTTATTGATACACCTTGAATAGAGGTGTATAAAACAGTTGGTTTATTGTTTAACCTTAAATCCGTAAGTGATTTCGTTATGAAAAGTCAAAATGCGTGTTATTTTGGTCAAGCACAATTTTGAGACACGCAAGCGTAGCCATAGCTACGGTGAGTTTCGAAAAACGAGCATTGTCAATAATGATGCGGAGTTTGACTTTGTAATAGAATTTCACTTGCGGATTCAAGGTTTAAAGAAACTAAAATTCATTTTCTTGCATATCTATCATTCTGCGTTAGGGATTATTAAGCGACTGTGAAAAACAGTTGAGTTTTTGAGCTAACGTAAAAATATTGGCGATTTAACATCATTTGATTATCAATGTTAATTTTTACGTTAGTTGGAGTATCCCTAACACGAGCAAAATAGACGGTATAAAGCGTTTTTTGATTCCTTATCTGTCTTCATGAAAATTTTCCATAGCTGGGGCTATGCAAAATTTTTATTCATCGTATAAGAAACCAAAAATTCACTTTCTATCCGCCAATTTCACCCGCGTTAGGGATAGAACGGCGTGTTTGAACTCCTTTTGTGTTGTTGCACTTATGCAACACAAAAGAGTGAGTAGTGATAGCTCGACCCTTTATTACAAAAGACACGTTGAGCGAGAGCGATATGTGTCTTTTGTAATAAAGGGGAACGCCCATAAAATGATTAAATAATGAAAGAAAAAGTTGATTGTATTGTCGTTGGACAAGGTATTGCCGGTTCGGTGTTGGCTCTGGAGCTTTTGGATAGAGGGCAAAGTATTAAAGTGATAGATAATAACCATTATCATTCGTCTTCGCTTATTGCGGGTGGATTGGTGCATCCGATGTCTTTTCGGCGGACTATTTTGAGTTGGAGGGCTGAAGAATTATCTAAGTTTTCTATCGACTATTATAAGAAGAAAGAACAGGAACTCGATGCTTCGTTTTTTGAGCCATTGAC
>JALWSJ010000284.1 GCA_026993705.1 Flavobacteriales bacterium | reverse complement strand
AGTGAGTAGTGATAGCCCAACCATTACGGCGTTAAAAAGTTATGTAGTACAACGAAATAATTTTTTTATGCCGTAATGGGAACGCCCAAAAGACTATAAATGACAAAAGACAAGACCATAAGTTTGAAGAATAGATTTGCTCTTTATACCGAGGGGCTAATCAATAGTTTTTCGCAGGTTTTTTTCTCGAATAACCGGTGGTTTGCCTTTATTATTATTTTAGTTACTTTTTTGGATTTTGGTGCGGGAATCAGTGGGGTTATTGCTGTGATTACAGGACAAATTTTGGCTCGTTTTTTTAACTTTAATTTGGAACTGATTCGTGATGGGACTTATACCTATAACTCGCTGACTGTGGGTATTGCTCTTGGTATTTTTTATGAGTTTAATCTTTCGTATTTTATTCTTTTGGTGATTGTGTCGGCTCTTACTTTTTTTGTGTCAGTGTGGTATGTTTCATCACTGGGAAAGAAAGGATTACCTTTATTGAGTGTTCCTTTTTTGCTGGTGCTTTGGATTGTGATATTAGGGGCTAATAATTTTAATGCACTAGTGCTGAATGAAAAAGAAATCCTATCTATCGAAAAATATTTTCCGTTTATTTTTTCTAACGTTAACGAATGGGTAGATAATTTTCCTTTTGCGAACTTATTTCATTTGTTTTTTCGCTCTTTGGGGGCTATTTTATTTCAATTTAATGATTTAGCGGGTATTTTACTCAGTGTAGGGCTGTTAATTTACTCCAGAATGGCTTTTCTTTTGTCGGTACTCGGATTTTTGGTGGGGTATGCTTTTTACTATTTCTTAGGAGGAGATTATTCGCAACTGATATACAGTTACATTGGTTTTAACTTTATTCTAACGGCTATTGCTTTGGGCGGGTTCTTTATTGTTCCTTCTAAAAAATCTTATTTTTTGTTGCTGTTGACTATTCCGATTATTGCTTTGTTAATTAGTGCCTTACATACTTTATTTACTACGAAATTCGGATTACCGCTTTATTCTCTTCCTTTTAACATTGTAGTTTTATTGTTTTTAGGTACGCTTTATAATCGAACTAAAGTTTCCGGTATTGAAATGGTTCGATTACAATTATTTTCTCCTGAAAAACATTATTATAAACATCATGATACAAAGGAACGGTTTGGGAAATACACCTATTTTAATATTGCTCTACCGTTTTTTGGAGAATGGCATATACCACAAGGACACGAGGGAGAAATAACACACAAAGGGGATTGGAAATATGCGTGGGATTTTGATATTGTAAACGAAATGGGACTAACCTATAAAAATTTGGGGACGGAACTCAAAGATTACTACTGCTACGACCTGCCCGTTTGTGCTCCGGAATCGGGGTATGTTTCCACGGTAGTGGACGGAATAGAAGACAATATGATTGGAGAGGTAGATTTGGAAAACAATTGGGGAAATACGGTTGTCATTAAACACAGTGAGTATTTTTACAGTAAATTATCACACCTTAAAAAGTTTACATTGAAAGTAAAAGAAGGAGATTATGTAAAAAAGGGAGACATCATCGGTTATTGCGGAAACTCCGGACGTTCGCCCGAACCTCACGTGCATTTTCAATTGCAAAGCACACCGTTTGTCGGTTCAAAAACCTTACCTTATCCGATAGCGAATTATATCCTAAGAAAAGGGGAACAGTTCTTCTTTAAAGAATACAGCATTCCCGAAGAGGGGGATTTTGTATCGAACGTATCTCCTACTCCTCTTTTACAAAAGTCTTTTGATTTTATACCCGGCAAAGAATTTAGTATCAATTCCAACAAAAACGGGAAGCAACGCATCTTAAAATGGGAAGTCTTTACCACAGCCTACAATCAAACTTACATATATTGCCATACAACTAAATCGACCTTGTATTTTGTCAATAATAAGACCTTATTTTATGCCACCGATTTTTATGGTGATACTGACTCGGAATTGTATTTGTTTTATTTAGGATTACACAAAGTTTTGCTGTCTTTTGTTAAGGATTTAAAAGTGGAAGATTTACTTCCTATCGATTATTTCTTTTCAAAACCCACACTTTTTGTCCACGATTTTGTCGCTCCTTTTTACCATTTTTGCAACGCTTTTTATACGCTTAACTTTAAAGAAATTGACGATACACATAATCCTAAAGAAATAGTATTTGAAACAATAGGAACAGGAAAACGAAACTCAACCACAACAAAAAAATTAATCACTAACTTTACCGTTAAAAATAACGAAATTCACGAATGTATTTTTACGACCGAAAACGAAAAAATTATACTACAATGGGAATTAGATATCGAATCATAACGATGCTGTTATTATTTGTTTCTGTATATACTTTCGGACAGAACTCTTATATAGACTTGGAAGAAACCAGTCGTAAATTGTACATCAACCAAGATTGGAAAAAATTAGCTTCCTACGGAGAAGAAAAAATAAATCAAGGCTTAGGTTATTACGACTTAGCATTAAGAACGGGAATCGCCTACTACAATCTTAAACAATACGAAAAAGCCATTCCCTTTTTTGAAAAGGGATTGGAAAATAATCCAAATGATGAAATTATTAACGAATACTTATTTTGGTCAAATATTTACCTGAAAGATTATTCAAAAACAGATGTTTATTTTAAGCATCTCAATGACTCTGTACGCAATAAAATCGCATATCGACCAAGTAAATTGTTTGATTTTGTATATATAGAAACCGGAACAAAACTTTCCAATAATCCTCAAAAGGTCGGAAATATCTATTACGGGAACATTGGTTTAAATCATCGATTTTCTCAAAAAATTGGTTTTTATCATTCGTATAACTACTTTTCAATCAATAGAGAAGAGACAAAGTCAGACACCTTCAATTTAAAGGAAAATATTCATCAACAAAATTATTACATTGCTCCGACCCTATCCCTAAAAAAAGGATTTGTACTTAAAACATCTTTGAATTTTGCTGGATATTCAAACGAATATACAAATTCATCGGTAACTAAAGAATTATATAACGTTAATGAAAGCTCCCTATTTTTAACTCACTCAACACATCTATATACAACCCTCAACCAAACAGACGGACAAGAAAAAATAAAGATGTATATGCTTCAATTAGGTATAGAAAAATGGTTAAACAAACTGTACTTGATGCCTTATTTTAATTATTCACGTGAAAATTATTCACTGATAACAGAGGGAACAAACAAAACAGATTTGCACAGCGAATACTTTAACAATAGCACTTTAGTTTCCACTTACGATTCATCTTATACATGGAACTCTCCTGTTAACTATAGCAAAAAAACAACACAAGTCAGAGCGGGAATCGATTTGAAATATTTACTCTTTAACAACCGAATAAAGGCAGGAATAGACGTAAGTTTTATTTCCAATGAAGGAAACAACTACATCAATGCCATTCCATCAGTAGAGTATTTTCTAAATAGTAAACTATCAATTATAGCATGTTACATGCAACAAAACAACTACGTTATCAGTTTATTTAACAATTCTCAATTGTTCAATACAAAAGATAAAACTAACAAAGTCATCAGTTTAATATCGTGGAAAATCAATAAAAACAACAGCTTTTATTTCTCCTATCAATACGAAAAAGACATTCAATTTAAAACCAACATACCATATAATTATAACTCGTTTATTTTCGGACTAAAACATTTATTATGAAAAAATTAATCATCTTAGCAGGTTTAGCATTCTCATTGGGGTTAACTGCACAAACGGGAAAAAGTGAAGCTTATTACAAAAGTTACGTCGCTGAAAATTCATTCAATTACAAAGGAGCAATAACCACAATCGAATCGGTCTATGACGCCAAATCATACACCGATAATTTACGATTAGGCTGGTTGTATTACCTCAACAAACAATACATAAAATCCAAAACATTCTACGAGAAAGCAATAACGCTACACCCCAAAAGCATAGAAGCAAAATTGGGATATATCAATCCGCTTTCAGCACTAAAAAATACCACTGAAATCATCAAACAATACGAAAAAATTCTAGTATTAGTACCCAAAAACACATCGGTAGCTTACAAACTTTCATCGGTATATTACCTTCAAAAAAATTATACAAAAACCATAGCTCTCAACAAAATGGTGCTGACCTGCTACCCTTTCGATTACTACTCCAACGTACTAATTGCCAAAGCCTACATCAAAAAAGGACAAATAAAAGAAGCAAAAAAACACCTAAATACCGCCTTACTTGC
>JALWSJ010000283.1 GCA_026993705.1 Flavobacteriales bacterium | reverse complement strand
CCAACAACAACCGTAAAGAGCAAAGCCGCAGGCAAAATAATCTTATCATCTTTAAACGAGTTAAAGGAAATACGCCTTTGCATCAAAACAATTGGAATCACAAAAATCAATAATGTAATATCTTTAAAAAACGATTCCCAAGGCGTTAAAGAACGACCTACCGAACCTTTCAAGGCATCTCCAAAGCAACCACAGTCCGTAACGCAATCCCCATGAAATTCAACACCTTGTTCCATAGCTAATAATTGAGCATCATTGCAACTTGCCGTAAAGTATGTCAACCAAGCAAAAAACAGAATCATACCCAACAAAGCCCAAGAAGAAACACGAATCAATGCCCCAAACAAGACAGCAAACCCCAAAACAATTTCAGAAGCAGCTATAAAAATAGAAAGATAAAGAGCATACGGTTCAAAAATAGGCCAATTTAAAGCGGGTTCAGCAAAATATTCCTCAAGTTTAAACGAAAATCCCAACGTATCATTCGCCTTAATCAATCCCGAGACAATAAACAAAGCCCCCACCAAAATCCTTGAAATGTAAGTGCTTGTCAATAAGCCTTTCTCATAAAAAAGACAAAGCAAACCAATCATAAAAGATCCCCCCGTAGCCATCCAATACAAATTAAATTGGTCAGGAATATTCTGATTCGCATTCAATAAACCATTGCTAAGAAGCAGTACCCCAGTTAGCAAATAAATAATACCAATAAGTTTTGAAAATCGTTCCATAGTTAAATTCTTTTAAAAGTTTTTTGGGCGTTCCCCTTTTCTGCTAAAGGCACATATCGCTGTGCGAAACATGCCTTTAGCAGAAAAGGGTCGGGCTATCCACTATATCTTTTGCTCTCCAAAAGGAGGGAGGGCAAAAGGATGCCGTTCCTATCCCTAACGCGAGACAGGTGAGTGCAAAGAAAATGGAATTTAGTTTTCTTAGACGATGAAAAATTCTTTTGCATAGCACTAGCTATGGAAAAGAATTTTGAAGAAGGGTAAGGAAAATAAAAACGCTTTATGCTTCCAAATTTATTCGTGTTAGGGATAATTACTAACATATATTTAAGGTTTAGAATTATTTCATTAATTTTTGTATTTCGTCTTTTGTCAATCCCGTGTACTTCATAATTTTTTCGAGAGGCTCATTTTCTTTCAGCATTTCTTTTGCTATTTCAATCTTCCCTTCAATCTTCCCTTCAATTTTTCCTTCTTCTTTCGCAGTATCCAATGAGTTTTTTAAATCACGATAATATTTCAAACTGTCCTCATATTCTTGATATTCTTTTCTGTTAAATTTCGATATTTCAGCGGTTTCAAATAATTTCAAAAATATATTTTCTTTTAAATTTTCGGGTATCCTATCTAACTTATGTAAAAACAAATCTTTATTTGGTTTTTCACCAAACAATCTTTTAAAGCCGTAGTCAGTAAAAGGATTTTTATACTTTTCTCTAAAGTCAACCATCTTGTCATCTTTTTATCAAAGATACTAAAACTTCAAATAAATAGAATTAAGGTTAAAGATATTTCTTAACCCAATGTTGAAAAACAATCAAAGCCCAAGTTGCTGAAACAGCATCATTGGGATTAGAACTGTGTAGTTGTTTTTTTATTTGTAGTACTTCACTCCAATTTAAGTATCCTTGTTCCTCAATTAATGATTGGTTAAAAACATTCTGTTCCAGATAATCTTTCAGTTCATATTTAAACCATTTAAGAAGAGGTATTTCAAATCCGTGTTTAGAACGGTTGTACAATTCTTCAGGAAGGTCTATCCTAAAGGCGTCTTTGAGGATTTTCTTAGTATTTTTTGAATCAATTTTATATTGTTCAGGAAGTGAAAAAACGTACTCAACCAATTCGTGTTGTAGAAAAGGAGTTCTTACTTCTAAGCTGTTTGCCATACTCATACTATCTACTTTTTTTAGCATATCATTAGTTAGTACAAGATTAAAGTCACAATATAAAACATCATTAATGTTTTTAATTTCTATGGGCAACGTATATCTTCCGCTTGAGCTAGAAGAGTTTACCAGTCGTTCAGCTTGCTCTCTTTTCATAAAAGAAGCCCAGTTTATATACCGTTCATTTCTTGTAAGTTTCAGTCCTGTTGCGTATTTATCTAATTGTCTAGCAATATTACCCCATTTATTTTGTCGTGATTTTGGCAATAATTTATAAAAAGGAGAGCCTGATTTTATTAGTATATTTTTGATGTTCTTTTGGTCAGCTAAGTACAGAGCTTTGTGCTTGTTGTATCCGCTAAATAATTCATCAGCACCATCACCTGAAAGAGCTACGGTAACTTGTTTACGTGTTTGTTTGCTTAAAATGTAAACATTAATAGTCGAAGAGTCAGCAAAGGGTTCATCAATATAATCTAATACTTGTTCAAAGTGTTGGAATAAATCGTTATTAGAAAGAGAAAAGACAGTGTGTTTAGTGTTTATTTTTTTTGCGACTAGTTCTGCATATTTAGTTTCGTCAAAAAAAGGTTCATCTTTAAAACCGATAGAAAATGTATGTAAGTTCGGGTTTAACTTAGCTCCAATTGTAGCAACAATACTTGAATCAATTCCTCCGCTTAAAAAAGAACCAACAGGTACATCTGCTATCATTCTCTTTTCAACCGATTGAAATAGTAATTCTCTAATTCTTTTTTGTGCTTGTTCGTATGTATCGGTGGAAGGAGTTTGATTTATATAGTAAGAATAGTATTTTTTTATTTCAAGTTTGTTGTTTTTTAAGCGAATAAAATGACTAGGTAATAATTTTTTTACTTTCCTAAATATAGAGTTTGGTTCTGGGATATAGTTGAATTGAAAATATTGTGTAAGAGAATGGTTATCAATATTTTTGTCTATTGGGAATTGTAAAATGGCTTTCATTTCAGAAGCAAAAATAAATTGCTCATTGTCTTGATAATAGAGTAGGGGTTTGATACCAAAACGGTCTCTTGCAATAAAATATTCATCTTCTTGTTTGTCGTAGATACAGAAACTAAAAAAACCGTCTAATTCTTCTAGTGCTTTCTCTTTTTTTTCAATAAACAGCTTTAGTAAAACTTCCGTATCGGAATGTGTCCTAAATTGAATCCCTTTTGCTGAAAGCCTATCACGTATGGATTGAAAATTATAAATTTCTCCGTTAAAGATAATGGTATATCGTCCCGATTCATCTTGCATGGGTTGGTTTGCTTCGGCAGATGTGTCGATGATAGATAGACGAGCGTGTCCTAAAAAACCAGTATTGGTTGACTTGTAAGTAGCGTAATCAGGACCTCTTTTGTTTAGCTGTTGCAAAGCAAGTTTTATGAAAGGTTCTTTTTCTTTGTTTTCTTGTGGATAATAAACAACTCCTACAATACCGCACATAAGCAATTATAATATTTTATCAATTTCGCGTAGCGAATGAAAAAGAGAATCAAAAGAATCAATACAGATATAATCATCTTGTACTTCGTCTGTATGAAATGATTTATTCAAGACTTGTTGAATTTCAAAATCAATTTTTTCAAATTGTGGTAAAATGCACCGATTGGTTTCTCCGTATGATGAAATAATTCCAGCTCCGTATATGGTAGGTTTTTTAGGATTAATCATTCCAAATTCAATTGTAAACCAATACAGACGTTGAAGTTTTAAAACCTTTTCTTTGTCGTTTATAACCGAGCAACCAATTTTACCAAATTCTTGCATAAAATTAGAAAACACAGGATTAGCTAACAAAGGAACGTGTCCAAAAATATCATGGAACATATCAGGTTCTTCCAAATAGTCTAATTGTTTAGGTTTTCGTAGCCAAGTTGAAGAACAGAATTTTTTTTGAGCCAATAACTCAAAGAAATCTTCAACAGGAATTAGTCCAGGGACAATTTCTATTTCCCATTGTGTAGAATGGCTAAACCAATCATTGATTTTTGTTATCTCAGGGATATTCTTTCCATTGATTACAGACGACATCAGTTGAAGAGCTTCTTTGTATTCTGAACAGACTTTATCTTCTAGGTTTTTATGTTGACGTTCAAATAAAGTTTTCCAAACCCATTTGTCTTCAGAGCTGTATTGCTCCATGTTTTGAGTCAGTTTTCCCATGCTACCTTTTTTTTGCTTTTTCCCAAAATTCATTCATCTCTTCCAAACTCATATCCGATATTTCTTTTCCCGATTCTTTAGCACCTTTTTCTAAATATTGAAAGCGTTTGATGAACTTTTTGTTTGTTTTTTCCAAAGCACTTTCTGGGTCAACACCTATAAAA
>JALWSJ010000282.1 GCA_026993705.1 Flavobacteriales bacterium | reverse complement strand
GTGTACGGTGAGCGGTTGTAAATAGATAACTTTTTACTTTACTTGCTGTTACTTGTTTGTGCTTTTCCCAGAGTTTGGTGTAAGTTTCTTGTACTAAATCTTTTGCTATTTCTTCGTTTCTAATATTCTTTAAGAGATAACGATAGATGTTATCGGCGTATTGTTCTACACTGTCGTTATATTCTTGTAGCGTCATAGGTGTTTTGCAAGTTCTGTGTGTAAGACGTATTGCAGGTTTGATTTGTTACAAAGGTTGTGATTTTTTTTACGCGTTTAGGGATTGTATCCCTAACACGAATGGGATAAACGGCATAAAAAGACTTAGTTTTCCTTATAGAGGTAATCTACTCATTTTACATGCGTTAGGGATAGGAACGGCATCCTTTTGCCCTCCCTCCTTTTGGAGGGCAAAAGATATAGTGGATAGCCCGACCTATTTTTACAAAAGACACGTTTAGCGATAGCGATATGTGTCTTTTGTGAAAATGGGGAACGCCCAAATCATTGAGGTTTAAATTTTTTTGATAGGTTGGCATAGAGAAGTCCTGCAATTCCTATGGGTAATGGTAAACTGACATAGAATAGTAATGCGGGATAGAGGGGAATAGATTGGTGAAAGAGGTATAATGAAAAGGCTTGTGAGAATAGTAGTAATTCTGATAGTAATACTCCTGCTATGAGTAGTAGGGTGGAAGCAATACTAGTTGGGGTTTGTGAAATTGATTTTTTGCTCCTGTAGTACCAGAGAAAGAAGAAGGTGAACATTCCTAACATAACGAGATGGACGAATCCGATAATGAGTGTGGGCTTGGATTGGGCTACGAATTTATAGGTAAAGGGTAGGCTGGCGAAGAATTGAAATAGAAGTTTGAAGAAGAAGGATAAGGTGAATAGCGTAAACAAAAGTTTTTTTATTGCGTGTTGTTGTTGGGCAATTTTGGTAAGTGGTTTGGAGAGTAAATAAAAAGCGTATAGTTGCATTGATGAGGCTACAAATGAGGTGAGGTAAACCCAGTTAGCAGGGTGTAAAATGGTAATGAATTGTGCGTAAAGCGGAACTGTTGACCATGCAAAAAGGTTATAGATTAGCTTTTGAATTTTTGGGGATTGGGGGTAGTTTTCTTGAATTTTACGGGATAACATAGCTAAAAATACCATGGTAAAATATCCGTTGAATAAGAAGTGAAGAAACCAATATAATGAAAGGTGATGACCGATTGAACCTTGCATTTTGTTTGCCATAAAGTAGCCTAAGGCATAAGGTCCTAAACTGGATAGGAATAGAAAAACGCCTCCCACCTTTAAGTATTTTGTGGTGATGTTGGGTTGTTGGCTTTTTTTTTGGTAGAGTGTAATGATTAGCCAATAGCTTGTAAATAGGTAAAGTGTTGAGAATACAATGGAGATAGGAGCGTAGCCAACAAAGGGAAAGCTGAGTAACATTCCTAAAAAAGTGAATTGCGAGGCTATGAATATTTTGTTTATTCTTGGGTTGGTGTCTTGGTAATAATCATATTGTATATAAACCAAAAAGAGGTTGTATAGCCAGCCTAAAAGAGCTATATGAGAATGGGTGTTGAGAAAGTTCTTATAGACGATGCCGAGATTACTGAAACGATCGAAACGTAATAATATTCCAAAAATTCCTGCGATAAGGAAATAGGTAAGAGCTATGTTTATTTTCTTTTTCAAAGTAGCGACAAAGGTAGTTATTCTATTTTCATACGAGCATTGGGGATAACGGTTTGTTGAGCAAAATCCTGTTCTAGGTATTGAAAGTAGCCAGTTATGGCAATCATACCTGCATTGTCTGTGCAGTATTCAAACTCTGGAATAAATGTTTTCCAACCGTGTTTTTTGCCGAGTTCTTTTAATTTATTTCTTAGGTAGCTGTTGGCAGATACGCCCCCCGCTATGGCTATTTGATTGATGTTTTCGTTAAAGGCGGCTTTTTTTAGTTTTTGAAACAGATATTCAATTATGTGAGCTTGATAGGAAGCACAAATGTCATTGAGGTTGTTTTCGATGAAATTTTCATCGCTTTGCAATTCTTTTTTTAAGAAGTTCATAAACTGGGTTTTTAATCCACTAAAACTGTATCGATAGCCTTCAATTTTTGGGAAAGTGAACTTAAAACGGTCTTTATTTCCTTGTTGTGCGTGTTTGTCAATCAAAGGTCCACCGGGATAAGGAAGTCCTAATAACTTAGCCGCTTTATCGAAGGCTTCTCCCGCTGCATCGTCTATGGTTTCTCCAAGTACTTCCATTTTTAGCGGAGAAGTAACTTTTACAATTTGTGTGTGTCCACCTGATACGGTTAAGCACAAGAAGGGAAATTGAGGAATATTTTTTTCTTCTCCTTCTTTTAGTATAAAATGGGCTAAAATATGACCTTTCATATGGTTTACACCAATTAAGGGAATAGAAAGTCCCAAACTAAGTGATTTGGCAAATGTAGCTCCGACTAATAGAGAACCTAAAAGACCTGGTCCTTGTGTAAAAGCGATGGCAGATAATTGATTTACTCCGATTCCAGCTTTTTTGAGAGCCAAATCGACTACGGGAACGATGTTTTGTTGGTGAGCACGAGAGGCGAGTTCGGGAACTACACCTCCGTATTGGTTATGTACGTCTTGATTTGCAGTAATATTGGATAAAATTATACCGTTTTTAATAATTGCAGCAGAAGTATCGTCGCAACTTGACTCTATACCAAGAATGATGTTATCTTTGTTCATTTAATTGATGTGATGGTTAGAAGGTTATAATCTGTTTATAGAACTTGTTATTAGCTTGTTAAGCTTATAAGGAATAATCACCTTCGTTACAAATAATTTGCCTTGTACAAAAGTACCAAAAAAATATTGTCTTTATTGCTTAAATTCTTTGGCTATTCGCTAGAATTTATTTTCTTTCTTGTTGTACTTTTTGCATTTTTGATTCAAACTCATTTTTTTCAGCGTGAATTAGCTGTACAATCGGCACGTTATTTATCCGCACAAACACATTCTAAAATTGAAATAGAGAATATTCATTTTAACGGATTACATTACATTAAAGTAGAAGGATTGTATGTAGAAGATTTAGAAAAGGATACATTGCTGTACGCTTCTGAATTTGTCGGGAAAGTAAAGTTGTATGATTGGGAGAAAAGAATAGTTTTATTAGAGAAGTTAAGTTTTAAAAACACACATGCTCATTTAGAAAAGCACAAAGGTGATTCTGTGTTTAATTATCAATTTTTAGTAGATTATTTTGCTTCGGAAAAAGATACGGCTGGAAATAATTATAGAGTTTTGGTAGATGCGATTCAATTTTATGATGTGCATATATCTTACGATGATTGGAATGTTCCAGAGATTGATTATGGTATAGATTATAATCATTTGGAGTTGGAGGAATTATTTGGTGAAGTAACCCATTTAAAAAACCAAAATTCTTCGGTTGGTTTTCATCTTGCTCATTTGCATTTCGTTGAAAAATCAGGTTTTTCACCAAAAGGATTAACGGCAGAGGTAATTGTTACACCTGAAAAGTTGAACATAGATAATGTTAGTATCCTTACCGATGAAACAAATATTGAGGCAAAAAAAATTGATTTCAAATATCAGGACTATGCCGATTTCAAAGATTTTGTGAATGCAGTGTATATGGATTTGGATATTCAAAACTCTAAGTTGAGTCTTCATGATTTGTCTTATTTTGTTCCAAGCCTTAGGAAAATGAAGCATAAGGTATTATTAAATGGTGTGGTTTATGGTCCTGTAAATGAAATTTATGCCAAGGATTTATTTGTTGGATTGACGAATGAAACCTATCTACGTTGTGATGCTGAAATAAAAGGACTTCCCTATGTAGATGAAGCTTTATTTTATATTAATATTGATGAGGCTCAAACCTTAAAAAAGGATATTGATCAAATAGATTTTAAGCAGTTAGGATTAGAAAAAGATTTAATATTGCCTACTGAACTTGCTCATTTAGGTATAGTGAATGCGTCTGGTGTTATAGATGGGTACTATAATGACTTTGCTATCGATATGGATTTAGCTTCAGATATAGGTTCTGCGGATATAGAAGCCAATTGTCTATTAAGTAAATCTAATTTGTTTTCTTATAAAGGTACTCTTTTTACTTCAGGATTAGAGTTAAACAAAATAACTGGGGTTAAAGATTTAGGATTGGTTTCTTCAAATTTGCAAATAGATGGGAAGGGTACGTCGCTTGCGGAATTAGATTTGAAGATAAAAGGAACAGTTCCTCTTTTTGAGTATAAAGGATATGCTTATCAAAATATAGGGT
>JALWSJ010000281.1 GCA_026993705.1 Flavobacteriales bacterium | reverse complement strand
ATGTAGATGCGGGAAGCGTAGTTAAAAAAGGACAACCGCTCGTTCGTCTCGATGATGAAATTCTAAAATTGCAATTAGCCACGCTAAATGTAAAAATTGAGGATTTAAAAAAAGATGTCAAAAGATATACGGTATTGAGTGAAGCGGAAGCCATTCAAAAAATAAAATTAGAGAAAACCCAAACGGCATTAGACGCAACAATTTCTCAAAAAAACACCGTATTGGAGAAAATCAAAAAGACAACCGTAACTGCACCTTTCGACGGTGTTGTTACCATGAAAATGTCCGAAGAAGGTTCTTTTGCCGCCCCCGGCGTTCCATTGTTGATGTTGACCAATATTTCAAAACTTAAATTCAGAGTAAATGTTTCCGAAACTGAATTGAGTCTGTTCCAACCCGGTGCAACCTATAAAATTATATCCGATGCCTATCCGACCGAAGACCTGCAAGGTACCGTAACTGCCATCGGACAAAAGGGAAATATGGGTAATACCTTCCCCGTAGAATTAGAATTACAGAACACCAAAGACCACAAAATAAAAGCGAAAATGTTTGGTAGAGTAGAGGTGAAATCCGAAGAAGAACAGCAAGGAATTATCATTCCGGCAGGGGCTATTGTAGGTTCGGATGTAAAGCCGAAAGTCTATTTAATTAAGGAAGGGAAAGCACATTTGGTAGAAGTAAAAATAGCAAAACGATTAAAAAATAAAGTAGTACTCATGGAAGGAGTAAAAGAAGGAGATATAGTCGTAACCAGCGGATTTATAAACCTTTTCGAAGGAGCAAATGTAGCCCTTCAAGAAAGTTAAAAAGTATGATTTGGGAGTTCCCATTACGGCATAAAACTATTATTGCGTTTCAATGCAAAAATAGTTTAACACCGTAATGGTCGGGCTATCCGTTATATCTTTTGTGTTGCATATGTGCAACAACACAAAAGGATGCCACTTCTATCCCTAACGCGTGACTAATCTTTTTTCAGACCTAGTAGGTTTTCAAAACCTACTAGGTCTCAGTGAAATGAGCGGTTATAAAATGAGTTTTTGTTCATGTTTGAGAAGAACTAACGTAAACAAAAGATAAAGTAAACAAACGAAATAAACAGACAATGAATATAACAGAAATATCAATAAAAAGACCATCACTCATCATCGTGATGTTCAGTGTCTTTGTTTTATTAGGATACATTGGGTTCAATAATCTAAGTTATGAATTAATGCCCGATTTTAATCAACCCGTAGTTGTAATAAAAACCGCATATCCGGGAGCTGAACCACAAGAGGTAGAAACATCCGTATCCAAAAAGATAGAAGATGCCTTATCTAATTTGGAAGGAGTAGATTATTTGATAACCAAATCCCTACCCAACGCATCGGTTGTTATTGTAAATCTAAAGTACGGAACCGATTTAGATAAAACCATGCAAGATGCACAGCGTTACATCGACAACATACGAAGAGACTTACCCGAATCCATTTTAAGTCCCGTAATGAGTAAAGTCTCGCCCAACGACTTACCGATTATGTCGATTAGTGCAACGAGTGATCTGCCGGCAACCGTCTTTTATCAAAAAATGAAAGATGATTTTCTTCCTCAAATTCAACAGATAAAAGGAGTAGCGGAGTTGACCGTATTGGGTGGACAAGAACGGGAAATACAAGTCAATGTAGATCAAGAAAAATTAAAATACTACAAGATTTCGCTTTACCAAGTCGTAGAAATGATTAAACGTTCAGGGATTGATTTACCTGCAGGTAAAGTAGAGTCAGATAAAGAAAGTAATTCAGTACGTCTAGTCGGAAAATTCCACAACATAGAAGATATAGAAAATGTACAAATCGGAATGACCGTACTGGGAAGTCCGGTTTACGTCAAAGATGTAGCAACGGTCAAAGATGGTATAAAAGAAATAACCTCTATCAGTCGATATAACGGTAAAAACGGAATAGGAATCTTACTCAAAAAACAAGGAGATGCCAATGCTGTTGACGTTTCCACAGCCGTAAGAGAACGATTCAAGCGAATAGAAGAACAAAGCGCAAAAGACAATGTGAAATTCATTATAGCCGATGATAGCACAGACAACACCATTGCCGCTGTTGACTCAGTAGTTGATGATTTAATTATGGCGGTTCTCTTGGTATCGATTGTAATGTTGTTGTTTTTACATAGCTTCAGAAATTCAATTATAGTATTGGTAGCCATACCTACATCTTTGGTAACCGCTTTTGCGGTAATGTGGTTATTAGGATATACGTTAAACCTAATGACTTTGTTGGCTATGTCTTTAATTATAGGTATTTTGGTTGATGATGCAACCGTAGTATTGGAAAATATCCAACGCCACTTGGATATGGGAAAAGATAAACGCACCGCATCTTACGATGGTCGTATGGAAATTGGTTTTTCCGCTCTTTCTATCACGTTAGTCGATGTGGTTGTATTCGTGCCGATACTTTTCTTACAAGTATTTGTCGCCGATATGCTAAAACAATTTTCAGTAGTTGTTATTACTTCAACATTAACCAGTTTGTTGGTCGGATTTACGTTAACCCCTTGGATGGCATCCAGAATAGGTAAGTCAGAAGAATTAAAACCGACTAACTTTTTCAATAAATTCTTATTGTGGTTTGAGCGAATGTTAGATGGATTTATTGAAATATACACTAAACAATTAAAATGGGTGTTAAATCACAAATTGGTCTTTGGTGCAATTATCATTCTGTTATTTGTTTTAATAGGATTAATGATGAAGCAAAATATTATAGGTAAAGAGTTAATCGCAACAGGTGATCAAGGCAAATTCAAACTTAGTTTAGAGTATGACAAATCAACTTCTCTCCATCAAAGTAACTTGATTTCAAAAAAAGTGGAAGATTTTATCTTGGCTCAACCTGATGTTGAAACGGTATTTAGTAACATCGGAGGACCAAGCACGGGAATCGGTAGTTTAGGAATGGGCTCACCTAATAAAACTGAATTTACGATACAATTAAAACCAAAAGAAGAAAGAGGAAATCAAGCGACAGAAAAATACATGACGGATTTACGTAAGGAGTTACAGAAACGCTATCCGCAAGCCAATTATTCTATAATCGGGTTAGGTTTAATTCCTCGTTCAGCTCCTGTTGAACTTACTTTGAGTGGTTCGAGCCAGGAAGAAGTAATGAAAACAGCAAACGAAATGATGGAGGTGATTAAACAAATTCCGGGAGCGGACAACGTCCGTTTAACAGTAGAAGAGGGGAGTCCCGAATATAAAGTAGTACCCGATAAAGATATTATGCAACGTTTGGGATTAAATACAGCTTATGTGGGAATAAATCTTAGAACAGCTCTTACAGGAAATGACGATGCTACTATGACAGAAAAAGGAACAGAATATCCTTTACGTGTACGTTTAGATAATTTTGAAAGAAAAAATTATGAAGATATTGAGAATTTAACCGTCATAAATCCCCGAGGAATGCCGTTGAAAGTAGAACAATTTGCCCATGTTATAAGAGATAATTCACCTTCATTACTTGAGAGAAAAGACCGTCAGCCGTCGGTTACATTAACTGCAAATGCTCTAGGAAGACCATCGGGAAGTGTAGCTGCTGATGTCGTTAACTATGTGAAAGAAAACCCGCTTCCGCAAGGAATAAATATGACGTGGGGGAGTGATATAAAAAGACAAAATGATAGTTTTGGAGCGTTGGGTTCGGTGCTTTTAGTATCTTTTATTTTGATTTATCTGATAATGGTAGCCTTATATGACAGTTACATTTATCCTTTTGTAGTATTATTCTCTATTCCAGTCGCAGTAATTGGTGCTTTGTTGGCTTTGAATTTAACCGTTACAGATTTGAGTTTGTTTGCCCTGTTAGGATTGATTATGCTTATGGGATTGGTTGTGAAAAACGCAATATTGATAGTGGATTTCACCAATCAATTAAAAGAAAAAGGATTGCCGTACAGAGAAGCTTTAATCGAAGCCGGAAAAGAGCGAATGCGTCCAATTCTTATGACTAGTATTTCAATGGTAGTAGGAATGTTGCCTATTGCAATGGCTTCAGGTACGGCTAGTGAGTGGAAAAACGGATTGGCTTGGATTATAATTGGGGGAGTAACCTCATCATTGATTCTTACTGTGTATATTGTTCCTGTTGTTTATTATGTTGTGGATAGCGTGAAGGAAAAAGTTCAAGCTTTATTAGGCAAAAACAGTAAATTTGCTAAGTACATGACAAAAATTTAAAGATCCCTATATCATCCTGACTTTGAGCATTTAGCAGAATATTGGATACATAAGACAATCCATATTTGAAAATA
>JALWSJ010000280.1 GCA_026993705.1 Flavobacteriales bacterium | reverse complement strand
GTACGCTAAAGAATTAAAAGAAAAAGCAGGAGTTACTCCTGACATGGACTTACTAAGAAAAGTAACAATCGGTTGTGGACCTTCAATCTATAATAAAGATGCTTCAACAGTTTCAGGAAGTGATTCAAAAGAGTTGGAAACGGTTAAAAAGAATTACCTAATCAAAAAATTAGGATTAAAAGATTCTCCGAAATTTGATGAAGCAATTCAAGAGGTAATCGAACAATTAGGAAAATCAAACAGAAACAAGTATAGAGCAATTTTCTATTACCTGCTTTGCGTAAAATTTGATAAAGCAGATGTTTACAATAAATAATTTGTAGCTTATTTATTTACAAGCAAAAGCCGATTCACTAGAATCGGCTTTTGCTATTTCTATTTTTGAATAAAGTTATCTTTTTTCCTAAAGGATGGTAAAAGAACTCAGCGGTTTAACACATACCTAAACAACAAACTCCCCGTATAAATCCCATTGGGAATCCCAACAATAGGAGTAGAATCATATAAACCGTTAAAAATACCTACGATGCTAAACTGTTTGGAAAGTTGATAGGAAATTGAAGTCTCGTTCGATAACCTGTAATCACTCATTTCGTTGACCTTTGGTTGATAGTAAGTAATCAACTTGAATTTCCACGCCTGACTGATAATCCAATTAAAAGAAATATAATTGGTAAATCGAATGGCAGTAGCAAAAGTATTCAGGGTGCTAGCTTCGTATTCCAACATTGCACCGGTTCCTAAGTAGAAATTAATGGTATCGTTCCCCAATATTTTAAAACGAAAATCTCCACCAAGTAACGAACGTTGATTGATTTTCTGAACAGCATTAAATTGTGTTTGAGTGAATAACTCATAACTGATATCAACAGAATCTTTAATTTGCTTGATATATCTAAGATGTATCGCACCTTTATTAATCAAATCTTCTTGATTTTTTTTAATGATTTTTAAATCACTCAAAATTAGATAGTTTTTCAATCCTTGCTTGTATTGAATCAAAGCTTTGTTGCTAAATTGATAGACTTCCTTTGTGTTTTTTGTGTATTTCCCCGAAAAATCAATGTTTCCTGCCCATCCGTCTTTTGATTGAGTACTTCTTCTTTTCTCAACATTTAATATTTGGGCAGTAGCAAAAGAATAAATAAAGATTAGCAATAGAGTTATAATTTTACTCATACCATGTAATAATTTTAATAATGGCTTTTTTTAATGTGTTATATTTCGGGTATATCAATTGTGAGATAGCTCCCCATGTTCGTTGTTTTAAAACTGAGCGTTGATTAGTAAATTCCAAAAAACCATAATATCCGTGAGCTTTACCTATTCCGGAAGTGCCAATACCTCCAAAAGGTAAGTTAGGATGTGCAAACTGTAAGGTTGTATCATTAAAAACAGTTGTTCCTGCTCTTGTGTTTTTTAAGAAATAATTTTGTTCTTTTTTTGATTCGGTAAAGACATAAAAAGCCAAAGGAGTATCCGTTGATAGCACAATATTAAGTGCATCCTTTTTTGTTTCATAGGTCAATATAGGAAGAATAGGTCCAAAAATTTCTTCTTTGAATATAGGGTTATCCGGTGTGACATTATCGAGAAGAGTAGGTGAGAGGTAGTTATCTTTTTCATCTCTATGATTGCCAAACAGAACTTTTGCACCGTTTTCTATTGCTTTATCCAATAATGAGGTTAAACGTTTATAATGATGTTGATTAACTATTCTGGTTAAGCTCTTGTTATTTTTTATTTCTTTAGGGTAGTTTCCATACATTTCAACAAACTCAAACTTAAATTCTCGAATAAATTGTTCTTTTATTTTCTTGTCGATTAAAATGTAGTTTGGGGAAACACAAGATTGTCCATTATTAAAGAACTTACCCCATGCTAGTTTTTTTGCTGTATTAGTAAGGACAGCTTTTTCAGTTATAATTGCAGGATTTCTTCCCCCTAGTTCTAAGGTAACGGAAGTTAAGAGTGAGGCTACCTTTCGCATAACCACTTTACCTACTTGAGGACTTCCTGTAAAAAATATATGATTCCATGGTAACTCTAATAATTGTTGAGTTTCTTTTACTCCTCCGGTAACAACAGTAGCCAGTTTGGGAGAGAAAACCTCTTTAAAAAGTCTTTGTAATAATTGCTCGGTGTGAGGAGTCATTTCCGATGGTTTCAGCACAACCGTATTTCCAGCAGCTAAGGCAGATATAACAGGTCCAACAGCAAGCATAAATGGAAAATTCCAAGGAGCAATAACAAGACAAACGCCTTTTGCTTCAGGTATTATTCTAGCACGTGCACCTATCAGAGAAATTGGGGTTGTCACCTTTTGGTGAGCAGTCCAATCTCTAAGGGATTTCAAAGCATGATTAATTTCACTTATAACGGGTTTTATTTCGGAGATTAAAACTTCTTCAGGAACTTTTTTAAAGTCGTTATAAAGTGCTTCTTGGATAGAGTTTTGATTTTGTTTAATCCATTTTTTGAGCTTTCTAAGTCTTTCTTTTCTGTTAAATACACGCTCAGTTTTCAACGTGGATTGAAAATACTCTTGCTGTGTTTTGAATATGTTTTGGTAGTCTTGTTCCATATTGATTAGTACATCATACCCACAACTACGGCTGTTAATAGACAAGCGACCGTTCCGCCCACCAATGCTCTCATTCCCAATTGAGACAACAAACCTTTCTTACTAGGTATCAAAGCACCTATACCCCCTATTTGAATACCAATAGAAGCAAAGTTTGCAAAACCGCAAAGCATATAAGTACTCATAATTATAGATTTCTCTGAAAGTACGCCTTCATTTTTCATTTCGCCTAGACGAATGTATCCTACAAATTCGTTTACAACTGTTTTGATTCCTAACAGTTCCCCGACATAAATAGAATCTTTCCAATCTACTCCCATAATCCAAACGATTGGTCTGCCTATATAGCCTAAAATTAATTCAAACGAAAGAGAATCAAATTTGGTGTTTGCGGCTATCCAGTCGTTGATGCCTCCAAATCCACCAATCCAACCGAGTATTCCATTTCCCAAAGCCATAAGAGCGATAAAGACCAAAAGCATAGCACCTACGTTAACGGCTAATTTTAGTCCGTCAGTTGTTCCGTTAGAGATAGCTTCGAGTACGTTTGAACCTATTTTATCTTTAGAAATGGTTAGGTCTTCATTTATTTTTTCGGTTTCAGGAACTAATATTTTAGCCGCAACCACAGCAGCAGGAGCGGAAATGATAGAGGCGGTTAAGAGGTGTTTAGCAAAAAACACACGTTGCTCTGGGTCATCCCCTCCTAAGAAACCGATATATGAAGCCAAAACTCCTCCTGCAATTGTCGCCATTCCACCCGTCATTAAACACATAATTTCGGAACGTGTCATTTTCTCTAGGTAAGGTTTTACAAGTAGAGGCGATTCGGTTTGACCTAAGAATACGTTCCCAGCAGCTGCCAAACTTTCTGCTCCTGAAAGGTGCATGAATTTTTTCATTACCCATGCAAAAACATATACTATTTTTTGCAATACTCCCCAATAGTAGAGTAGGCTCATCAATGCTGAAAAGAAGATAATGGTAGGTAAGATTACAAAAGCAAAGTTCATCAAAGGTCCTTGTATTTTACCAATTCCAAATTGTCCAAATAGGAAGTTTACACCATACTCTGTATATCCTATGAGTTCAACAAAACCTTCACTTACTTTTTCAAAACCGTGTTCTATCCAATCTACTTGTAGTACCAATACGGCAATAATAACTTGAAAAATTAAACCTTTACCAACTAAAGCCCAATCGATAGCTTTTCTGTTTACACTAAACAACCAAGCCAATAAGATGAGGAAGAACATACCGATTAAACCTCTAATAACTGAACTAAAACTAAAGTGTGGTGGTACAACTATTTTTACTTTTTTCTTAGGGTAAAAGACAGATGTACTCTCATTAGAGATTAAAGAAAGACTTTCGTTAGAGTTGTTTTTTGTGTTGAATGTCAAAAAGTTAACCTTTTGAATAAGTTTGCCGTTTTTATTCGATAAGAAATGAACACCATCGGCATAATATTTAATTTCTTTGTTGGAAGAGTCTAATGAAATAAAGGCAGAATCCACTTTTACCGTAAATTCGTCAGCGAGTGGATAGAGTGTTAATAGATTGTTTTCTATTTCCCAAGTTCCTCGAATTGTATCGGTTTCTTCTTCGATGAGGTTGGTGAGGTAAGTTCCATCAGGTAGAATGGTAAAAAAGGCAGAAGAGGTGTCGTATTGTATATTTTGAGTACTGTCTGGAAATTCTACAACGGCTAACCTCCAGTCTCCTACGATGTTGTTTTCTTGTGCGTACGAT
>JALWSJ010000279.1 GCA_026993705.1 Flavobacteriales bacterium | reverse complement strand
ATGACAAATAGTAACAGTATGTATGTTCTGTACCTAATCCTAACATAAATTTCTATTTTTTTTGTTTAGGTACAAAAGTCAGTGTATTTTAATCATCTTACAAGACGTACTTCACCGTACGCTTACGTTTATTAAATAAAATTAATTGTTGACTTATCGGCTTTAAGGTTAGAGCATCAAAGAAATCAAGCCGGACATTTCCTTTTAAGTTTTTGTCAGTAAGGTTGACGATTTTAGCAGAAAAAGTCATACTATCTCTCTCTCTGAAAAAACGAGGAGTATTCGGAATAACCATAATTTCTTTTTGTGTAATAACTTCTTTCTGTATTTGACCGACTTTCAGATCTTGTGTGTGAGCTAAAGCTAAGAATTTCCACTTGGTCAAACTTTCAGGCATTTTTAATTTCAACACAATATTTCCTTCCTTATCCGTATGAAGTTGAGGAAAAAAGAAAGCGGTTTCATTAAAGTTAGTTCTGGGTTGAATATTTTTGATTTTATCATTTTTAGAAAGTGTCGGAGCAGGTTCTTGCTGAATAGAGGCACTGTCGTCTTTATTACTTAACAAAGCAACTTCTTCTGCTGATTTATCTTCGTTTTCCAATGCCATAGATGTTCTACCGGGCATTTTCTTCATAACTTCAGGAGAACTGCTATAGGTACCCATATATGCACCATCTATGTCTATTATCGGGAAATACCTTATCTGCCAATTCAAAGAAGTAAATTTACGTGTCGGAAAACTTTTATAAATGTTCCAATGCTCTTCGTTTAAAACGCTCCTTAGTGATTTAAAACAATTGTTTTTCCATCTTAAAGTTGGCGAATAATAGTGATTAAGGAGAAGTTTATAAGAATTGGAAGCGAACTTATCCAAAGAAGCATCGTACATCGTTGCCAGTAATTCAGCCATAACTCGTTCTCCTGTTTTGCTTTTGATTTTGATTCGCCATTCTTCGATTTGCCCAGGCAACAATTTATCTCTAAATGTTTCAAAAGTTATATCTAACTCCTTATTTGTGTATGGGACAGTAATTATTTTCTGCGATTGAATAAAACGATTGTGTTTCGTTGCTGTAAAATTGATACTGAAATTCCCCCTGTATTTTTCTTTTATCGGTACTGTTATTTTTCTTTGTTTATTGTGTAAGGTAAGTTCTTCTTCAAAAATAATTTCTCCTTTGTGTTCTATTTGGTAATTGACTATCAATTCATCTTCTGCCGTTCCGATAAGTACTTCTGCTTGTTCACCGGGTTTGCCTGTTGTTTTTAAGTCGCTTGTCCACCAAGTTTTATGTACCGGTATTTTATTGGCGAATTTGTCAAATACAGTAAAATAACGAATGCCTTTTACTTCTACTCCAAAAGTATCTTTAGATACAGCTTCAATTACATAGCGCCCAGCCGGCATAGTGCCCAGAGGTAAAGAGAAATGTTCTTTCTGTTTCGTGTCAAAATGTATTGTTGCTATTTTTTCTCCACGTTTAAGGTTGCGTAATTCTGCTTCGCCATTGTACTCATCATAAGGAAACAATTGATGAAAGGTAACTTCGTCAATCGTTTTTATATCGCTGTTCGGGAGAATGTTTTTACGATAGATTCTATCAGGTTCTATTAGTTTGGTAATAGTTATTGTACCTTTAGCGTTTATTTTTTCTCCATTGAGGTTAACGGTTTTTATCGATATCTCTTTTTCTTTGTTTTTGTCTAGCTCTTTTGGAACTTCAATTGCTAAATCCATAGCTGTATAACCTACATTGATGTAGCTTGTTGTACTTTGTGTTTCACCGTTGATGTCCGTAACAAATATTTCAACTTTGTAAGAAAAAGTCGGAGCGTATTTCTCCTGAATACTATAGTCGGGAATAGCTTTAAACTTTAGAGTAAAGTTTCCGTTATCATCGGTAACTGATTCTCCGTTTTTTATAATCGACGCAGGAGAAGAAGGCATCCAACTCCAACGGTGCCAACCCCAATATGGGAAACGTGCGGTACGTGTTACATTGTATTTTACTTTAGCACCGTCTATCCCAAATCCTGCAAATGCTTTTGCTTCACCTTTCAAGGTAACTTCTTCGCCTAGTTTGTATGTTCCTTGTACGGGAAGAGTAACTACTTCAAATTTAGGACGTTTATATTCTTCGATTTTGAAAAATTTATCATTTCTATTTTCGTCGCTGATGTGGAAAGAGCCGTTTAAGACACCATTGGGTAAAACAAATGAACCGGAGTACGAACCATATTCATTGGTTGTTACATTAATCGAACTTATTTTTTGGTAGTTAACATCATAAAGAGTTACGATAAACGGTTTGTGTGGTATAATTTTGTTCTGTTCATTCTCACGATGTATTACGATACCTTTAAAATAAACCGTTTGTCCGGGTCTGTATATAGCTCTGTCCAAAAAAAATGTGTTTGCGTAACGGGTTGTGGTTGATAAGGTCTGTAAAAATATACTCCGTCCATCGAAAAATTTTCATCTTGTCCTTTTCGTATTCTAAAATAGAGATTGTTGTAACTGTTTTTGTCGGAAGAAAAAACTGTTTCTCCTTTATCTGACGTTTTTTGTGTTTGTTGTAACTTAAAACCTCTGTAATTTTTATTGTAAGTGTATTGGTAGGCTTCAACCGTTACATTGCTTATTGGTTTTCCGTTGTCGGCATCTACAACTTTAATAATTACTTTATCTTCTTTTTTCAAAAGAGAAAAACTTAATTGTGTTACCCAAAATATTTGTTGCACAACCGCATTTGCTCGTGTTGTAAATTGGTCGGAAGAACTAGCCAAAATACAGTAACGACCATAAGGCAGTCCGTCAACTTTTACATCAGCAAAATGTTTTTGATAATCGCCGAAATTTTTAAAAGTCATTTCCCAAGTTTTAAGGGCGGGATTCTGATATACGGAAGGAGTAATGTTTTCCAAATTCCAGTCAATTTTTACGATTTTAAAATAGACTTTAAAAGCGTTACGGTATCCCAAAGTCATGCGAATAGGCGTATTGGGTAAATGACTTTTTTCAATGTTAAATGACAAATCCTTAGTCTTGATTTTACTTATCAGGTTTTCGCATTCCGAAACTCCATAGGTGTCGGGGAATTTGTTTATGGTTTCGGAGCAAATCTCCAGAGCTTTTTTTAGATTCCATCGGTTGTCATCCGTTTTTCTATTGTATAATAAACCTTTATTATAGTGTCCTAAAGCAATTTCATACCAAACCGATGCTATTTCAGACGAAGTAGGGTAGGTGTCAGCTAATCTTTGCAAGGTTTGTTGATAAGCATGTTCTTTTTCTGGGATCTGACCATTATTTTTGATGTATTTTAATCGTTCCAAAATGGTATAAATCAAAGCGTTTAAGTTCTCTCTTCTGAGTTGTACTTTTGTAAGTTCTTGATAAACGGATAGCACTACGGAATTTTGATACGAAGAATCGATTTTTAGTGAGATAAATTCCTCGGGAAGCCCAAGAAAACGCTCGTCAAGTGAAGTTTTATTAATGGAAGATATATCGTTGTATTTTGAATCTTTTAATTTTTTCAACGCTCTGAAAGCCAAAAAGTCATACAACGAAGGTTGAAGATAAGCAGTTTCTTCCACGTAATTCAAAAGCGGTTTAAAATCAGCGATAACAGTACGTTCCAAGCTGTCTTTATTCGCTATCGACAATAAATATTCCTTTTTTGTAGCTTCTAACAAAGTGGCAATATCCCATTCTTCAATATTTGCAGATGGAGTAGAAAGTTGAGTACGTTTTCGAATCTTCCATTGATTGGAATAGAAATACTCCTCCAATAAATCACCTTTCAAAGTATGAAGTATCGAAGTTGTAGGAAACTGTTCTGTAACCAAAAGAGAATCAATTTCTTGAATAGAATTAAGTGTAGCACTTTGATTCAGATAACTACGATATTTCGTTTTAAAAACCAGAGCCTTTACAATTTGAGGCGTATTGTCCGATTTTTTGGCATGCGAAAGAATATCATTTGTTTTTTTTAAAGCGGATTTATACAAGCCATCTTTTTCCAAATGGGTAACCTCTTCCCATAAATCCGAATAATCGTTTGAAAAATTACAGCGAAGTTGACCTTTAGGAAGTTCATTTTTTACAGCCGTTTGTTTTTTATTGCCACAGGAAAAACCGATGAGTAACAAAACAATTGATACAAAGGAAGCGTATCGGAAGTTAATATCAGAAATCATAATAGAATGTAATTTATGTCATTCTATACAGGTTGCAAATATAAAGGTTCAATAGGAAATGAATGGATAAATAATTTGGGCGTTCCCATTACAGCATAAAAAAGCGGTTTCGTTGCACTACACCACTTTTTAACGCCGTAATGGTCGGGCTATCCACTATATCTTTTGCCCTC